>CAYTXH010000015.1:15694-24252 GCA_964441115.1 uncultured Gammaproteobacteria bacterium
AGCTTCCTTCCGAGAAATTGGTTTTAGGTGGATTAATCTTTCATCATCTACTTTTGGTGCTTTATACTCTGGATCGTAAACAAATGCTTGTTCATGAATAATAGTGGCACAAGTCATTCCCAAAGCATGAAAAATCGGACCGTTCCAACCACAATCCCGACGAGCTAAATAATCATTGACAGTAATAACATGAACCCCTCTCCCTGTTAATGCGTTTAAATAAATTGCTGGAACCGCTGATAACGTCTTTCCTTCTCCGGTCTTCTGCTCAGAAATTTTACCTCCATGTAAAGCAGCTGCTGACATTAACTGCACATCAAAAGGTCTAGTACCATTTATTCTATCTGCAACTTCCCGTACCACAGCAAAAGCCTCTGGCAAAAGCTTCTCCAAGCTATCACCTTGACCATATCTTTCTTTTAATTGGGTAGAAAATGTTAAGAGTTGTTTATCAGTTAATTTCTTGACACCTTTTTCGTAAGTATTTACTTCTGCAGCAATCTTTTGAAGACGATTAATCTCTTTTTTATTTGCATCGAGAAAACCTTGTAAGACATTCAACATAACTCAAGGATTATACCTGAAATCATTTCTCAATCCAAGCTGAAATTTTAGCCTTAGATCTGATCAATTTAATTGACACTACTGCCTCATCTCAAGTACACTACAAGCGTAACTCTATATTCTAGATTACGCCTGCCCATGGATAGTAATAACTCCAATTCCGGTAATAATTTTCCGCCGAATAACGGCGATTCTAATAATCTGCTTCCAAGCCAAGGTGGCGTTCCAGCTTGGGCAAATGCTGCTCCAGCTGATCAAAACAATAACATTGCACCCGCACCCACTCTGGCTCCAAATACGATCAGCCAACCAACAATGCCTCCTCTTCCAACACAAGAACTACCTCCGACACAGCTAGATCCTCAACTAATGGCTCCTAACTCAAATATCCCAACTAACCAGCCTGAAGCCAGTTATAATAATCAATTTTCTCAAGCCACCACTACTCCTGGAGATAATACTGGTTTGCCTCAAAGCTGGACTTCACCAAATACAAATGCATCGAATTATGGTCTTCCACAACCGCCAGTTGATCCTAACCAACCGTTAGCACCCACCGCCATACCTGGCCTCACAGCCACCCCTGAAAGTAATTTTTCAGATCAATCGGCACCTCAACCAACATCAATGGATTCCTTTCAACCCGCTCAAAATGCAAATCCAGCAGATCCAAACACCAACTCATATAACCCAACTATAGCTGAACTAGCCAATCAAACAGCAACTAACAACGCTTATCCTACCCCAAATCAATTAACAAGTGTTCCAATGGATACCAATTTAGGCCAAAGCCAAACAACACCTGCTGTTGTAGATAATCCTCTAGCCAATACCCCACCAACTCCAGTTGCGCCACCAATTCCCACAGCAGTTTTGCCCGCCACCCCAATGGCAGCACCGGCCCAACCCGAAGCTATTCCTGTCGAATCTGCAGAACCAGCACCTACTGACTTGTCACATATTGCTGCCATGGCTCCTGAGCCTGCAGCTCAAGGTGTTTATACACCAACAACTGCACCAACACCATCATCAGCAGCCGTAAGTGGAATGAATGCTAATGAAACAAACCCTGCAGAAGTATCAAAAAAAGATAAGACCCTTAATCTTCTTTTGATTATCGGTTTACCAATTATCGCAGTCATTGTATTAGGACTATCCGTTTACTTTTTCTTCTTTGCCACCAAAGTTGAAACACCATCTAAACCAGCTATCGAAGAAAATTCTGAAGGAGAACAAAGATTAACTAATCCACCAACCCAAGCACCGAAACCAACACCTGTAGCCAGCCCTGCAGCTTCAGCAAATAATAATTTTGGGAGTTTCGCTTCATCACCCGAACCATCAGGATCACCAACACCTGCTTTAACTGCTAAACCTCGTAGCACCGCTACACCAGTCCCAAGTAGTACTCCAAGTAGCCAAACAACCACCACTATTCCCACACCACCACCTAGCACTAGTCCTTAGTTAGCTGAAGAAGATATCATCATTTTTAACGATTCTTTAATTAAATTTATATCTTCATACTGATGATTATCGCCGGAAATAATATTTAACTGATAATTAGTCGATTTCAAAGAATCTATTTTAGTTCTCAAATCCAAACCTGACATAGCCGGATCATGCTCTTTTTGAATAATTAATGTCGGTAAATTATTATTTTCTAACCAATTCTGAATCGGTAATTCTAAATCCTCTGCCATCAAATAAGCCAAACCACATATCACTAGAAACTTTGGTTTAATCACACCTTCATTAACAGCTTTTAATGCTAAAACTGCACCTAGAGATTTGGCAAAAACTGCATATTCATCAAGATTGCTGGCTAAATCACCTAATTTTACTAGCTCCAAATCCAAATTGATTTTATCGTTCCCCATTCGCCAATGATCATAATCTAGAATAGATCTGTGATGAAAAAGATCAACTACTGAATTGGAAACCTCATTAACCCAATTTTTATTAAGAATAGATTGCCCACCAAGTAGGATTAAATTCATTTCGGACGGATTTCAGAAAAGCCAGTGTACGGAACCAATACATCAGGGATTTTTACCGAACCATCAGCCTGCTGATAATTTTCTAAAATTGCAATAAAAACGCGCGGACTTGGTAAAGCAGTATTATTCAACATATATACAAATTTACGTTCTCCCTCAGCAGTTTCGTATTTCACATCTAGCCTTCTCGCTTGCCAATCTAAAAAGTTACTTGCAGATCCCGTTTCACCCCAACGATCTAAACCTGGAAGCCATGCTTCAATATCATATTGTTTGTACTTTCCAGCACTCATATCCCCAGTACAAATCTGCAATAATCGATAGGTTAATCCCAACTCTTGATGCATTTCTTTAGACAATCCAACCATTTCTTCTTGCAACTGATTTGCCAGGTCAATATCTGCTGGTGCTAATACCACTTGTTCAACTTTCATGAATTCATGCACCCGATACATCCCCTTGGTATCTTTTCCATAACTACCAATCTCGCTACGGTAACACTGACTATAACCAACCATCTTTAATGGCATTTTATCTAGCTTCAAAACTTCACCCGAATAGTATGCTAATAATGATGGTTCAGCAGTCCCAACTAGGAACTTCCGATCCCGACTAGTTTCTCCAGAAGCTTCTTTATCTGAAGTCGCGACTTGATAAATCTCATCGATTTCAGGGTCATAATCAACACCTTTAAAATAGCCGCTACCAAATAGCACAAAATCTTTTACCATCGTTGGTGGGATCATTGGTGTAAAACCATGTGCAGCTAATTTTTTAAAGGCATACATCATTAATGCCATCACCAAAACTGCCCCTTCATTCTTCAGATAATAACTTCGATAGCCTCCAACCTTCGCTCCACGCTCAAGATCCAAAATATCTAACTCTTTACCGATTTGGATATGATCTTTGACTGTAAAATCAAACTTGGGTGGTTCTGATGAGCGAAAAACCTCGACATTCTCTGTCTCATTTTTTCCAACCGGAGTATCACTCGATGGAATATTCGGCACTTTAATCATCAAAGATTTGTATTCGTCCTCAACAATATTTAACTCTGCATTGGCAGTTTCTAATTCAACTTTGATTTGCTTACCTCGTTCAATATTTCGTTCAGATGCAGCTTCATTACGCTGTCTGCGTAACTCATCAACTTTTGAAACCAATGCACGACGCTTCTCATCTACGCTCAACAGAGTATCAAGGTCTAACTCTAAATTTTTGCTTATAATTGCCTGTTTTATAGCCTCAACATTTTCGCGAATATATTTAATATCTAACATGAATTTATTTCCCCTCTGGTTTCATTGTAGGAAAGAATACCATTTCCCTAATAGGTTTGTCAGCTAACATCGAAAATAATCTTTCCGAAATACCAAATCCTGCATTAGGTGGCATACCATATTCCATTGCTTCGATATAATCTTCATCCATCATTTGGGCTTCATCATCACCTGCGTCACGCAACTTCATTTGATCTTCAAATCTTTCACGCTGATCAATTGGATCATTTAACTCTGAAAAACCCTTACCTAATTCCGAACCCATTGCCAATATTTGCATTCTCTGAACTTTATTCGGATTCGCTTCTGATCTTTTTGCTAAAGGTTCAACTTCCACTGGATGATTAATTACAAACATCGGCTGGATCAACTTAGGCCGAATCGTCTTCTTATATATGTAATCCAACAATCTCCCTTTACCCAAATTTGGCTCAACTTTAACACCAAATTTCTCCGCTAATTGATATAGATCTTCAACAGACATTTGATCAATATCGACACTCCAATGTTCATTTAATAAATCAGTATAATCTTTAATTGGCCATTCACCCTCCCAATTTATTTCATGACCCTGCCAATGAGTTTTTAATGTTCCAAATGTTTCCTGAATCACTTGCTGGTACATTTCTCTAACCATCTTCATCAAATCATTGTAATCAGCATATGCCCAGTAAAATTCCAACTGGGTATAATCTTGTAAATGTTCATCGTCAATTCCTTCGTTTCGAAAAATCCGTCCTATTTCAAATACTTTTTCATAGCCACCAACTATTAATCTCTTTAAAGGCAACTCCAAAGAAATCCGCAAATAAAGATCTACATCTTGAGCATTATGATGAGTAATAAACGGTCTAGCATCCGCCCCTCCCGGAATATCTTGTAACACCGGAGTCTCCACTTCTAAAAATCCCCGCTCAATCAAAAAACTCCGCATGGAACTCCAAAACTTAGACTTCTTAATAAATAAATCTTTAATTTCTGGATTTAATAGTAAATCCAAATATCTTTTTCGAAGTCTTTCCTCGGTATCTTTCAAACCAAAATGATCAACCGGTAACGGCAACATTGATTTTGTTAGAAGACGATAATTTTTTACAAACAAAGCTGTCTGATCTGTTTTAGTTTTACTAATAAATCCACTAACCTCAATAAAATCACCGATATCTAACAACTCCAAAAACTTCATATCAAACGGGTTGCTATCAGCTGCTAAAATTTCTTCTGAGAAAAATAATTGAATCTTCCCAGATTCATCTTCGATATTTATAAAAGCGATTTTTCCAAAAGTCCGAACCGAACGAATTCGACCCACTAAATTAATTATTTTATTATTTTCAGTATTTGGATCAAACTCTTCCAAAGCTACAGCATTGGTATGAGATCGCTCTGCTTTTGCAGGGTACGGATCAACTCCAAGTTGTTTTATTGTTTCTAATTTCTTCAGCCGATCAGCTTTAATATCATCTAATGCCATGGCTAAAGTATACCTTATACTGAACTATTAAAAAACTATTTAGATCTAAAAAACAACACTCTCAGGAAATTCTTATAATTATTTGGTAAAATACACTCTGTGGAAAATATTTTTGCCAAATTTACCGGAATTATTTTAGGAGTTGTTAGCACTGTCTCAAGTGTAGTTGGTCAACCAATCGCTACACCAACTCCAACCCCTACACCTCAACCAAGTGCTGAGGTAATAAATACTTCTAACTATTCCACTCAAGAAGGTAATTACAGTATTGCTGGTAAAAATTTAGTTTATAAAGTCCAAATCCCAAATGGTGATGGTCCTATTACTGGAACTATTTCTGGAGATTGTAAAGCAGATATCACAGGTCAAAAACAAAATAAAACTGTTACGGGTGAAGTCAGTGGTAATTGTAGTTTAGGATTAATTAACCCACCAGTTAAGGCTACATTTAGCGGAGAGATTAACAACCAACAAGTTTTTGTAAATTATCAACTCAAATCACCTTTTAGTTATTCTGGAACAACCAATATTGGTTTGTAACCAAAATAGATATCCACTCATTGAAAATATCCTATAAATATATTATTATTGACATATGGCGAACGAAAACATCCGCCATCTTCCAAACAGAAAAGTCGATGTAGCAATTATCGGCGGGGGCGTCACGGGATTAACTATCGCAAAAAAGCTTGATGATCTAGGTTTAAGTTGTACATTAATTGAAAAACGTAATGAATTAGCCTCGGGCGCATCCACTCGAAATGAAGGTTGGTTACATGCAGGAACATACCATGCTGCTTCAATTGTTAATCCATATGATGCTGAAGCTGTAGTTGACAGATGTCGTTATGGATATAATCAAATTTTAGGTTATGCTCCAGAAGCAGTAGAAGAGCTTACCAGTCGTAGCTTCGCATTTATTAAAGATCCATCTAAAGTAGATTTCATAGTTTCACGATGGGAAGATTTTGGAATTTCCCACAACCGACGTAGAAAAGAACAAATTCAGTCAGTTATACCAGGATTAAAAACTGATAGTTTTAGTGAAGGATATATAGTCGAAGATAAAGCTATTAATACACGTCTGTTATACAGTAAATTAGCAACATCACTGGGAAGAAGTCCTGATAGTACCATCTATACTGGTTGTCAGGCGGAAATTCCCGAATCAAATATTATTAAGTTATCTGGACAAAGTACCGATATTATTGAAGCTAAACAAGTGGTATTAGCTACTGGTTATGGAAGTGAGGAATTAATAGATCAGATGGGTTTGTCAAAGCGATATCCAATAAGATATTGGAAAAGCCATTTAATGGTCGTTCCCAGAGTTAGTCCTCATGGATTTTTCTTCATAGAACCTGGAGAAGTAACAGTTATGAATCATGGTAATAAAAGTATCATTGGAACAAATGTAGACGGAATTTTTGTAAGTAAACCCGATACTTCAGTTGTACCATCTAAACAAGAAGAAATGATTAATGCCTTTGGAAGAGCATTTGAAACCCCTAAAAATCTCTCATATTTAGCAACTGCATGTATAAAAATTGATATTACCCAAGATAAAAATAGTATTCCATCACTTAATCCATTTATACTTGAATTAAGAAAAGATCATTTATGGGTACTTCCAGGGAAAATGACTGAAACACCATATGTTGCAGATCAAGCTGTTCAACAAATTTTTAGAAATCTTAATTCGGGTACATCAGTAAAAATATCACAGCGTCCAATGGATACGTGGGAACAACCTCAAACTGAAGAAGATTTATCAAAAGCTAATTAATTCTTTTCTGCAGATAGAGATGGCCAACGAACTGTTAAAATAACGCTATCCTCATAAGAGTGACACTTATGTGCCTGATTAGGATTCCACATTACATAATCCCCAGGCTTTTCTAACAAGAAAGTCTCATTATCAAAATCTATCTGGTATTTACCCGATATTAAAATTCCAATACTTGTAGCCTCACCACCAACAGCTTTACTCTCCCGAAATTCACCCGATGGATGTATACCCCATTTTAATTCAACATCTTTGTTCTTTTTTAAATCTTCAACAGAATCAATAAATGAACCTATAAACCAACCACGTGTTAGTTCTCCTTCATTAATAGCATTCCCAGAAACTATTTTTTTCATATTCCTCTATTTTATTCACTTTTAAAAATTTTTAAAGTCCTTCTAAAGAAACTTGGTAAAAAGCTATTTGTTTCACTATCTACATAATCAATTGCACTTTGAACAATCGAATTATCCTGAGGATTTATAACTCTATTATTTTTTTGTGAGCTAATCTTGCATCCATCGCATGCATATAGATGAGGATCTCCACCCTCATTCCAAGTTGAACAAATTACAGGTCTAACTTTAGCAGGAACTCCACATCCGGAATCAGTTAAGAAAACACATCGAGATTCAGTCATCGAACTTGCTCTTTCAGTCGCTACTTTTAAAACATCAACTGGAATTAAATTCGTCCGAACCGCCGTTTCAATTAGATTTTCGTCTTTTTTAGTTAAAGGAATCATAAAGCTACAGCAATTACCTTTTTGTTCCGCACAATAATCATGTTCTCTACTTTGGTTTATTCGAGACATCTCTTCACGCAACGATTCATACTTTCCCATACTTATAATTATATTACAACCGATAGTATTTTACAAAATTAACCCGCTTGACTGGTTACATATAAAGCTCTATTCTCAATCTATCTACATGGCTGGTGAAACTCTTAATCCTGCTATCGAACCTTTTATCGAAATCCTAGAGATTAAACGTGGCCGAATCGCTAAAAAAATCGCTTCAATTCATCAAAAACTAGAAACTATTTCACCGAATCACTTTTGTTTACCGTGGTGTATATGTCGGCAATTAACCCCTTTAAGAACACGTCTTTTAGATCAACAGCAACAAATCGCAACTGCAGAATCAGATTTATTAAATGGCGATACAACTTCTAGTGTTAATTTAGTCGGTAAAGCTTTAAGAGCCGCTGCCAAAAGAACATCTGGTTTTGATCAATTAATGATTGGCTTAATGGCACCTAGAATAACCAGATATTTTCGTCGTAAAAAAGCTTTAGCGAATTTACCTTTATTAATCACTGATCTAAAAAAATACGGAACACAAAAATAAATATTATTTAGCCTTAAAAATTCGCAAATTGATCTCAAAACTGATATAATTTCCGAGTTCAGTACTGTGTACTAACATGCCGCGTTCGTCTAGTGGTCC
>CAYTXH010000016.1:0-9576 GCA_964441115.1 uncultured Gammaproteobacteria bacterium
TGACAAGACTTAGTCAACAACTTAATAAAACATGGAGTGAGGTCACGTGGTTTAGAAAAGATGAAACAAATTATTACATTAACTATGAAGGCAATGGTCAATGGAATAATCAATTAGAACAGGAATATGATCATATGTTATCTAGTATAAAGATTAATTAACTCTTCAAATTTTCACTGATAAAGTCTAAATGAAATTAGTAATAGTTTGGTAAGATTTAGCCTAAAATGCTTTAGTGCAAGGTAGTAATCTGGTAATATAGCGGATGTTAATTTATGTTAGATCACGAAAAGATTTTAGATAAAATATTTAAATCAAGTTTAAGATTTTTATCTCCTTTAGAAATAGAGGAAACTTACTCAATGGTTGTGACAGAAGCTTTGCAGTTAATTGATGCTCAATTAGGCTCATTATTTATTTACAAAAATAAAAAATTAGAAAAAGTTTTTGCTAATGAGACATTTCTTTATAAAATAAAACCTAAGCAATCAGGAAATGTTTATCAGGTTTTTAAGTCTGATAAGCCAATGTTACTTAACATTACACAATCCTCAGAGATTCATCCTAAGTTATTTGAAAACAAGGTTAAATCTTCGCTAATTTATCCAATTCATTATAAAAATAAAACAATTGCTATTATTAGTCTTCACTCAACAAAAAAAGATATGTTTGATGATAATGATTTAGAGGCAATAAAGTTATTTGCTGCGATGGCCAGTTTAGCAATTAGAAAAGCGGAACTGAATGAGGAAAGTAAAAAGGCGTTAGCTGTCCGCGATATTTTTATTAATATTGCAGCACATGAATTTAGAACACCATTAACATCGGTTAGCGGATATATACAGTTATTACAACAGCGGATGGCTGGTAAGGAAAGTATTGAAGCAAAATGGGTAGAACAACTTTCTTGGGAATGTCAAAGGTTAGTAAATTTAACTGATGAATTATTAGCAATGAATCGAATTAAAACCGGAGATTTAACATTCATATGGAAAGAATGTTCAGTTATAGAGATCTTAAAAAGAGTAATCTCCTATTTTGAGATTGCTCATCCGAATAGAAAAGTAAATTTTAAGAATTTAATTAAGGATAATGAAGATCGAGTAATTGGTGATTATGATAAATTAATTCAGGTATTTATAAATTTGATGGATAATGCAGCGAAGTTTTCACCAATAGATAGTGAAATAGAATTAAGAATACAAAATATTTCCCAAGACTTAGTGATTACAATTATCGATCATGGTAAAGGAATGACGTCAGATGAAGTGCGACAAGTCTTTGATGGTTTTTATAAAGCAATAGATAATATGAAGACTGGAGTCGGATTAGGATTATTCTTAAGTAAACATATTATTCAAGAGCATCGAGGATCTTTATCTTTAAAATCAAAAGTAGGACAAGGTACCACTGCTGAAGTTAGATTAAATAATTATTGATTATTCTTTGATCATATATCCGAAACCTCGGACAGAATGAATTAGTTTCTTGTCATAATCGGCATCGATTTTTTTACGCAGATATCCCATATAAACATCAACAACTCGGGTTTCAATATCTGGTGAATATAACCAGACACGATTTAAAATCATCTCACGGGTTAAAATACGACCTTTATTGCCAAGTAAATACTGTAATAATTTAAACTCTTGTGGAGTTAGTTGAATTGATTTATTCCCTCGTTTAACTTCTAAACTTTGACTATCAAGTGATAAATCGTCAGCGACTAATTTATTATCGTCACCTTCTTGATATCGGAGACGAGCTTTAATTCGAGCTAATAGTTCATCAGCAATAAAAGGTTTGGTCATATAATCATCGGCTCCTAAATTTAGTCCTTGAATGACATTTGAAACATCGTCTTTAGCGGTTAGGATAATGACTCGAACATCTGCGTGGTTTTTACGAATTTCCATACAAACTGCTTCGCCACTCATATTAGGTAGACCGAGATCGAGAATTACTAAATCGGGTGCTAACCTTTGAATCGTATTTAAAGCTTGCACACCGTCACTGGCAGTTTGAACAGAATAACCGTTATTTAATAACAGTTCTCTCAGATACTTTTGTAAACCAGAATCGTCTTCAACGACAAGAATATTCTTTGCCATACGTAGTAAGTAAATGTTCTTACTGAGGAAATTATATGTTAGAAATTTTTTAAGTCAATAAAAACTGCTTGTTTCTTACTGATTTATTACTCATGCGTTGTTTTCGTCTTATTGAATGCTTTTATGCTAGGTGTATTGAAGTTAGGAGGTGATAGTTGATGCCAAAGAAACAATCTAAAGGTAAAGGTTGGCACGGTGATGCAGAGGGACATGCCAGAGCAGGTAGTGCTGGTGGAAATGTAACTGCGGCTCGCCACGGTGAGGCTTTTTATAGCCAAATTGGTCGACAGGGTGGAAAAGTTAGTAGTGGGAATTTCAAATATAACCCTAGCCGTGCTAGTAAAGCCGGCCGAAAAGGTGGCAAGTCACGTCATACTGAGGAGTAGCAGACTTGAATCATAAAGATAACCTTGACACTAGAAAATGATAGGCGAAATAATTAAATTGCTTATGCATTCAAAATCTAGTTGGGGTAATCACGCAGTTGTATATCAGATTTATCCCCGGAGTTTTCAGGACAGTAACAATGATGGGGTCGGAGATCTCCAGGGGATTATCTGGCATTTAGACTATTTAAAGAATTTAGGGATTGATGCTATTTGGCTTTCTCCAGTTTATGAATCTCCAATGGCAGATTTTGGTTATGATATTTCTGACCATACACAGGTAGATCCCTTATTTGGAAATTTATCCGACATTGATTTATTAATTAAAGAAGCACATCAAAGAGATATTAAAATTATGATGGATTATGTGCCAAATCATACTTCAGATAGGCATCACTGGTTTATTGAATCACGAAGTTCGAAACACAATCCAAAACGTGATTGGTATTATTGGCATGACGGTAAAAATGGTGGACCACCAAATAATTGGGTGAGTGTATTTTGGGGATCTGCTTGGCAATGGGATGAAAAAACAGAGCAATATTATCTACATAGCTTTATGCCAGAACAGCCAGATTTAAATTGGCGAAATCCCGAAGTTAAAGATGCAATGAAACATGTTTTAAAGTTTTGGTTGGATCGGGGTGTGGATGGTTTTAGAATGGATGCTTTTTATTGGGTTTACAAAAATGCCGAGTGGTTAGATGAACCAAAAAATCCAAATTATGATGCAGGTCCCGATGATTATGGCTCCTGGTTACATCCTTATACTGTTGGTCAAACCGAAACTAAAGAGTTAGTAGCCGAATTAATGGAATATGTGAATCAATGGCCTAATAAGTTTGTGATTACCGAATTGTGGGATTTAGAGCCAGCGGAGTTAGCTGAGTGGTATCGATCTGGCAAGGTGATGAATCACGCACCATTTAATTTTAAACTTTTTAAACAGCATTGGAATGCGGGTGCATATCGTTGGTTGATTGATAATTATGATCGAGAAGTTGGAAATGATTATGTCCCGATTTATGTATTAGGAAATCATGATAGTGGTCGAGTAGTTAGTCGATATGGTGTAAAACAAGCCCGATTGCTAGCGATGTTAGAGATGACATTAAGGGGCCAAGTTTATATTTATCAAGGTGAGGAAATAGGAATGCATGATGTTTTTATTCCCGATGATAAAAAACAAGATCCCTCTGGTAAGTTAGAATCAAGTTTAAATCGGGATCCTCAGCGTACTCCGATGCAATGGAATAGTGATAAGTATTCCGGATTTTCTAATGTTGAGACTTGGTTGCCTATAGCTGATGACTATCAAACAAATAATGTTCAGTTGCAGTGGGATGATCCAAAGTCGATGTTGAGTTTATATCGGCAGTTAATTGCCTTAAGAAAAAGTTCAAAGGTTTTATTAGAAGGAAGTTATCAGTCTTTTGGTGATGATAATTATTTTGGGTTTTGGCGGGAATTAGATGGTGAAAGAATTGTTATTATTTTGAATTATGCTGATTATGATTTAACAGTTAATGTAGGACATGGAACAGGAAATATTTTTATTTCTACTTATTTAGATAAGAAAGATCAAGTTAATTTGTCGGCTATTAATTTAAGAGCATTTGAAGGATTGATAATTAAATTAATTGATTCTAACTAAGCCAATCAAGAATTGCGGCGGCGGACCATGATTGAGATAAACAACCTTTTTGACCATCATTTCCTAAAAATTCTGTGAGATGACCTTCATCAGATTTAATGTATAACTCGATCGGTGTTTCGAAATGTTGGACTGGATAAAGTGAAGCTTTTTTTAATAACTGTGCATGATGATTAAATCCCCACGAGATTAAACCTTCATGAATTAATCCATTTAAAATAGGCCAAAAGCTGCCGTTATGATAGGAATCTGTGCCCGAATTAAAAGTTGGGGATAAAGTACTCATTGTTCGAATGCCAGCTGTTGTATCAAACATATCTGATTTAAAACTGCGTTCCACAATATATGGAATGTATTGATCCTCAATAATTGATTCTGGCTTACCATTTTCAAAATATGTGGCCCACAAGGGTAATAAAGAATTACCGGTAACTGTAAAAATAGGATTTTTATCGCCATCTAATGCCTGTACCGGAAAATATCCTTGCCCATCAAAATGCATAAATTTTTGGTTAAATTGAGATTTAAGTTTATTAGCAAATGAAATAATTTTTTGACCAAAAGATGGTGATTGGTGTAAATAAAATTCTCCCCATAATTTGAGTGCTAACCAGGCATAGGCTTGAGCTTCGACTGGAGCGATTGGATATTTTGGCATCAGACCGTTGGCTTGTCTAAGTGATTGATGAGAATCAGTCCATGATTGAACTACTAATCCGCCATGAATTCGACTTTCAATAGTGTCGTATTCAATTAATTGATCTTTATCAATATCTCCATAAGTAATAATCCAATTTATAGCTAGTTCCACAGTGGGTAAAACATTGAGTAGAAATTCATTGTCTTGGGTGATTTGCCAATATCGATGAAGGGCAATTAACGCTAATGGTGTAGAGTCAATAGAATCGTAATTTTTAAGATATCCATCGGGATAAATATACCAAGGTTTTTCTAAACTAATTAAATGATCAAATCCTTGTCGGCGGAATTCATGAATAAACTTACCAGGTTCTTCGCCGCTTTCGGAATTAAAACTTTGTCCTTGAAGCGAAGTCAAGGTAATTAGAGCACGATTACAGACTTCAAGTAATTCTAATTGAGGTGTTTTGCAATGGGCATTTAATATTTTTAAAACAGATAAAGAGGTGTCTCTCCCAAAGATACAACCGTAGATTTCTTCTTTACCTGATGCGCAAATTCCTTCTGATGTAGAGTTATCAATTAAACATTGACGACTCATATTTAATAAATCGTGATCACTGATAGGCATTAGGATTAACTTAACAAATTATTGAAAGCAAATCAATATACTATAAGCCCAGCAATCAATTAACGATACTTACATAATTCTTGCGATCCTTTTAGATAGTTATCACCTGGGACGGATAAATTAGTCATTGATGAAAATTGCACAAATAGCCCCAGTTATTGAAAGTGTTCCCCCGAAAAAATATGGAGGAACCGAGCGTGTTATTTCTACTTTAACCGAAGAATTAGTCAAAAGGGGACATGAAGTGACTCTTTTTGCCAGTGGAGATTCCGTAACCAAAGCGAAGTTAGTTTCAGTTTGTCCACAATCATTAAGAGCAGCTAACGTCCCTGGTATTTATGGTGCTAATAACTGGTCGATGTTAAATATAGGCCTAGCATACTCGATGCAGAATGAGTTTGATATTATCCATGATCACATTAATGATATGAGTGTTCCCACTGCTAATTTAGCTACGACGCCAGTGGTAATGACTCTCCATGGTGCCTTAAATGAAAATAGCGCTAAATTATTCAAAAAGATGAATAATCCAAATTATGTAACAATCTCTAAATCTCAGGCTGTTCCGGAACCTCGTTTAAATTATATAGGGAATGTTTATAACGGTTTAAATATGAATGACTATCCATTTAGTGATCAGCATGATGGATATTTGCTGTTCGTGGGACGAATCTCAGTGGAAAAAGGCGTACATAATGCAATTGAAGTTGCTAAAAGAACAAAGCTTCCCTTAATTATTGCGGCAAAGTTAGAAACTGCTTATCAGCCTGATGTTGATTATTATAAAAAATATGTTGAACCAGAATTAAATGATCAAATTCAATGGATTGGTGAAGTTAATGAAGAAGAGAGAAATAAGTTGATGAGTCGAGCGTTATGTTTCTTGCATCCACTGACCTGGAGTGAGCCGTTTGGTTTAACATTAATTGAATCGATGGCATGTGGTTGTCCAGTTTTAGCCTTTCCGATGGGATCAATTCCAGAATTGATTATCGATGGTAAGACTGGTTTTATCCCTAAAGACATTGATGAAATGGTAGAAGCGGTGGGAAGAGTTAAGGAATTAAATCGAATGGATTGTCGGGTTCATGCGTTGAATAAATTTAGTGGCGAAATGATGGCCGATGGTTACGAGCGGTTATATAAACGATTATTGATAAAGGGGGAGATCAAAAAGAATACTAAACCTATTTATGATACTCCGCTGTTTTATCAGACTAGCCAATTGACTACTTCTAATAAACTAAAAATTCCATTTTTAAAGCGTTGAATTTTATGCTGTTATGTTATGATTAATTTATGCTGCTCAAAGATACTCTTAAAGATGTTGTTCAAGGAGAGATTTTAGATGATCCAGAAACTCTAGTTAAATATAGCCATGATGCTAGTATTTATGAAATTAAGCCAGCTGTCGTAATTTATCCAAAATCAGCTGAAGATATAAAAAACTTAGTCAAATTTATTAATAGCCACAAAGATCTGAATCTGTCTTTGACTGTTCGAGCAGCTGGGACTTGTATGAGCGGTGGATCTTTAAATGATTCGATTATTTTGGATGTTACTCAGCATATGAATCAATTATTAGAAGTGGGTGAAGATTATGCGATTACTCAACCTGGTATTTATTATCGAGATTTCGAAAAGCAAACTATGGCTGAGAAAAAATTGTTATTTCCAGCATATACATCGTCGCGTGAGATTTGTGCAGTTGGGGGAATGATTGGCAATAATGCGGCAGGTGAGAAGAGTTTAACTTTCGGTTCAACTAAGAATTGGATTGAAGAGTTAAGAGTCATCTTAAGAGATGGCGAAGAACATGTTTTTAAAGCTTTAACACCAGAAGAATTAGATTCCAAAAAAGCTGAAGATAGTTTGGAAGGGGAGATTTACCGACGAATTTGGCAGTTATATGAAGATAATAAAGATGAATTAGAGAGGATTCGGCCAAAAGTTTCCAAGAATTCAGCGGGTTATTATTTATGGGATGTATGGAAAGATGGCAAGTTTGATGTTAATCAACTGATTGTTGGCTCACAAGGTACTTTGGGTATTGTTACAGAAGCTAAAATGAAGCTAATACACCCTAAAGAACATGCCAGATTGTTAGTGATTACTGTTGAGAGTTTAACTCCGTTGGCTGATGTTATTAATAAGGTTTTAGAGTTTAAACCAGAAAGTTTTGAATGTTTTGATGATCAGACTTTGATTATTGCTGTTAAATATTTGAGTGAGATGGCTGGTAAATTCCAAGGTGCAAATTGGTTTGAACTGTTAAAGTTGTTCTTGCCTGAATTGGGGGAGCAAATAACTCATCATTATCCGAAATTAACATTAATAGCTGAATTTACAGCAGATAGTGATGAAGAAGCGACTAGTGCGGCTCAAGCAGCATTGGCAGGTTTAGTTGGTTTGCCAGTTAGAGCTCATATTGCTAAAGATGCGATTGAGTCAAAGAAATATTGGTTGATGCGCCGAGAAAGCTTTAATTTATTAAGACATCATATTACCGATAAGGTAGCCGCACCGTTTATTGACGATATTATTGTCGAACCATATAAATTGCCAGAATTTATGCCGAGATTAGAAGAAGTTTTGAAATCTTATAAATTAACCTTAACTATTGCAGGCCATATTGGAAATGGACATTTCCATATTATTCCGTTAATGGATTTGAATAATCCAGAAGCGCATAAACAAATTCCTGAGATTCAACAAAAAGTTTTTGAATTGGTTTTTGAGTTTGGTGGTTCAATGGCAGGTGAGCATAATGATGGCTTAAAGTGTGCTCCTTTTTTGAAATTAATGTTTGGCGATCGCATGTATGGAGTTTTTGAAGAAGTTAAGCGAATTTTTGATCCAGAAAACGTTTTTAATCCACGAAAGAAGGTTGGGGTAACCTTGGATTATTCTGCACCGTTGATCAAGGGTGGAGCAGGTATTAAGGGAAATCAGGCTGACTATTTGAACTTCAATAAATAAATCTGCGGGAAATATATATTTTCGTGAAATGAAGCTAATGTTTCGCGAATTGCTAAATTTAGGCTCAAAAAAAACCGCACGTAGCGGTTTTTCTTGAATAACTAACTTAACAGCTAGCGGGAATATTTATATCAAAATTAGGGAAAAACCGTCAAGCGATACGAAATAGATCAGAATAGCTCGTTATAAATAACCCCCTATTTACTTTGACTAGGAGCTTTTGTATTCTGAGGTCAAGATGATTTATATAGGTGCTGATCACCGAGGTTTTGAATTAAAACAGAAACTACTGGCTCATTTAGCTGCTGAGGGTATTGCCGTACGAGATTTAGGAAATATTCACCATGATCCAGAAGATGATTATGTCGATTATGCCTTAAAAGTCGCAGAGCAAGTTAAAAAAGATGAAGGTAGTAAGGGGATTTTGATCTGTGGTTCTGGAGTAGGAGTTGATATGGTGGCCAACAAAGTATCAGGAATTCGTTCGGCTTTAGTGATTGATGTGGCTCGGGCAATCCAATCTCGACAGCATGAAGATATTAATATTCTTAGTTTGCCTGCAGATATCATTGATGAGGAGAGAGCTCATCAAATAGTTATGGCTTATTTAACCACTGATTTTTCTGGAGAAGAGAGACACGTACGCCGATTAGAAAAAGTGAAACAAGTTGAAAATAGTAAATTATAATCGATGGTTGAAATTATTCCTGGGGTATTAGCTACTAATGAATCTGAATATGCAGAGTTACTAACTGCTTTAAACCAAGCTGAGATTTTAGAGGGTGGTTGGTTGCAATGGGATTTGATGGATGGCAAATTTGTAGGTAATAAAAGTGTTGATTTAGAGGTACTCGAAAAATATCCGACGGATTTTCAAATTGAAGCTCAATTAATGGTTAGTGATCCAATGGTTTGGCTGGATAAATTGATTGAGATGGAAGTGTCTCGAATAATTTTTCCGATTGAAATAGAAACTGATATTGATGCTGTAATTCAAAAAATTAAACAGGCAAATGTTCAAGTTGGATTATCTTTAAATCCAGAGACAGCTGCTGAGAAAGTTGAGAAATATTTAGAGCAGATTGATTTAGTATTGGTGATGTCTGTTCATCCCGGCTTTGGTGGTCAGCCATTTATTGAAGATTCAATCAAAAAGGTTGCACAATTACGCCAAAT
>CAYTXH010000016.1:9586-22148 GCA_964441115.1 uncultured Gammaproteobacteria bacterium
GATGTAATTATAGGGGTCGATGGTGGTATTTCGCCGGATGTTGCCCTAAAGTTGGTTGAGGCTGGTGCTAATAATTTAGTAGTTGGTTCAAAACGACTGATTGAAAGCGGAATTGATGAAACTTTGGAAAAATACTGGGAAATCCTTCAAGAAAAGAGCTGAAAAAAAAGTTCCACAAATTGAACGAGTGGCAGTTTTTGGCTACGCTGACGCTACTGTAAAAAGTGATTTATACAAAGATGTTCAAGAAGTTGGTCAAGCTTTGGCTGAAGCTGGTTATGTAGTAGTTGATGGGGGTGGTCCAGGGGTGATGCGAGCCGCAACTGTGGGTGCCAAATTAGGTGGTGGTCAGGCTATCGGCGTGACACTTTATCCAAAAGATATGACTCATTTTGAAGGAAGAGATCCAAAGAATGAGTTTGATCGAGAGATCCGAACTAGTAATTATTTAGAGCGGACTTTAACTTTATTAAAAGAAGGTCAAGTATATGTGATCTTCAATGGTGGGACGGGTACAATCTCTGAATTTGCGATGGCTTGGGGAATGGCAAGGTTATATTTTGGGCATCATAAGCCGTTGTTGTTATATGGAAAATTTTGGAAAAATATTATTAAAACTTTTAAAGATAATATGTTGATTCGTCCAGAAGAGATGAAAGTCTTTAAAGTAGTCACTTCAGCTGATGAGGTTTTAGATGCCATAGAAGAGTTTCAAGCCGAGATTGATCGGGGAGAACATGATCATGGTTTGATGGCAACTAGTGATTTTACGATTTAGTTTGTCTACTGGACTGGAAGCTCTAATCTCGATACACTGATAATATGCAACTGCCTGTGCATGACATGAGTTGGCTAATGGAAAAAGCCTATAAAATCCGCCAAGACATTATCAAAATGTTAGTCGAGGCTAAATCCGGTCATTCGGCTGGACCTTTAGGCACTGCTGATATTTTTACTGCGCTTTATTTCAATTTAATGAATATTCGTCCAGATGAACCGAATTGGGAAGATCGGGATCGATTAATTTTATCCTGTGGTCATATTTGTCCAGTGATGTATGCCACTATGGCTCATGCTGGCTATTTTCCAATCGAAGAATTAAAAACTTTACGCAAACTTGGGAGTCGTTTACAAGGTCATCCTCATAGAGAAACTTTGCCAGGCTTAGAAACAACATCAGGTCCTTTGGGATCAGGCTTATCACAAGCTTGTGGTATGGCTTTGGCTGCTCGCATGGACAATAAAACATGGCGAACCTATGTGGTGATGTCAGATGGCGAACAAGAGGAGGGTAATACCTGGGAAGCAGTCATGTTAGCGGGCAAATATCGTTTGAGTAATCTGACGGCGATTATGGACCGAAATAACATTCAGATTGATGGGCACACTGAAGACGTTATGCCGCTAGAACCAGTTAAAGCCAAATATGAGGCATTTAATTGGCATGTAATTGAGGTTGATGGAAATAATATTGAGGCAATAATAAATGCGGTTCACGAAGCCAAAGCAGTAACCGATAAACCAACATTGATTTTGGCTTACACAATTCCTGGTAAAGGAGTAGATTTTATGGAAGGTCGATTTGAATGGCACGGTAAACCACCAAATCCAGATGAAGCTAAAAAAGCGATTCATGAATTAAGAACTATGCAGGGACAAATTAGGAGTGAGCATGAATAGGAATAGCGTATAGTTATTAGACAGAAGATAGAAAAAAATATAAAAATGATAAAAACAAATCAAAATCTGAATCCAAAATTATTTGAAGCTGATGTGGAGCAAGTTCCGTCACGGAATGGTTTTGGTGAAGGGTTGGTGATTGCTGGGAAAGAAAATCCAAATGTAGTGGCATTGTGCGCTGATTTAACTGAATCAACTCGAATGGAAGGATTTAAAAAAGAATTTCCAGAGAGATTTATCGAAATTGGGGTAGCTGAACAAAACTTAGTTACAGTTGGTTCGGGTTTGGCAGCTGCAGGAAAAATCCCGTTTGTGTCATCATATGCGACTTTTAGTCCAGGTCGAAATTGGGAACAGATTAGAACTACTATTTGTTATAACAATCAGCCTGTTAAAATTGTTGGTTCTCATGCTGGAATTTCAGTTGGTCCCGATGGTGCAACTCATCAGGCTTTGGAAGATATGGCCATAATGCGAGCATTACCAAATATGGTAGTTATTTGTCCATCCGATGCGATTGAAGCTAGAAAAGCCACAGTAGCGATGGCTAAAACTAAAAATCCGACTTATATTCGATTATCACGAGATAAAGTCCCAGTAGTAACGACTGAAGAATCACCTTTTGAAATTGGTAAAGCTGAAGTTTTGACTGAGGGTAAGGATTTAACAATTATTGCTTGTGGTCAGATGGTTTTCCATGCTTTGCAGGCAGCTAAGCAGTTGGCTGAACATAAAATTGGAGCTAGAGTAATTAATTGTCATACCATTAAGCCTTTAGATCAGAAAACAATTTTAGCAGCGGCTGATGAAACTGGAGCAATTGTGACAGTTGAAGAGCATCAAGTGTTAGCTGGTTTAGGTGGAGCTATTGCTGAGTTAGTGAGCCAACACTATCCAGTGCCCATGAAATTAGTGGGTATTCAGGATCATTTTGGTGAAAGTGGAGAACCAAGTGAATTATTAGAAAAATTTGGGTTAAGTGCTGCAGGAATAATTAAGGCAGCTACAGCTGTTTTGCGAATGAAAAAGTCTTAAAGAACTTCACCTTCGATAATTTTATTTTTAGTTAAATGTTTCTCCAAAATGCTAATGTTTTTGCTATTGGCGTGATAAAAGAAATCACTAGCATCACCGATGACTGGAATTAAACCAAGAATAAAATCCAACGCTAAATTAGTAATCATCTGAACTAGTCTAACAATTGGCAGTTGAGATTGGTAACCGATCCATAAAATATAGCTGCCAAGAACTAAACTAATCATATCGCCGAAGCCGGGGACTAGACCAATGATTGGATCTAGACCAAATTTAAAACCAAGAATGTTAAATTGTCGATCTAATATATTGGCAAGTTGCGATGCGCGTGTATAGTGTTGATGAGTTGTCATTAGGCTATTTTACATTAATATATGTATGATTTGTGAAAGATTTGATTGACATTCGGTGGCTGTTTGTTATATCAATAAGGACATGCCAACCAAAATCATCAAAGAAACCGACCCAACACCAGTAATTCTTCCTCCTGTTTACAAAGAAAATAACAATCGTAACAATGCTTGGGCGATCTTAGCAGGTTCAATAATTATTGCTACTGCAATCTTGATTCATGGTGGTTTTATCCGAATTAAGGGTTTTACTAGTACATCTGTTGCTAAAGTGTCTCCAACAGTAACTAATACTGTTGAAACTGGGACTACTGGTGATCCAACAGCTAATGTTATTAATTTGGCTGGCCAAATTGGTTTTAATGCTGATCAAATTGCTAGTTGTATTAGTGATGGCAAATATAAAGATGAGATTGCTAAGGATTTGAATGATGCTTCTAGTGCTGGTGCTTCCGCAACTCCAAGCTTCTTAGTAGGAACTTCAACTAATAATGGTACTATTACTGGGTATAAAATAATTGGAGCTCAACCATATTCTGTTTTTAAAACTTCAATTGATGCTTTGATTAATGGTCAAGCAGTTCCAACTATTGCTGGATCTGATCCTGCTGATACTGGTACAGCTCAAGTTTCAGTTGATGATGATCCTGTTTTAGGATCAGCTAACGCACCTGTGACTTTGATTGAGTTCTCTGATTATGAATGTCCGTTCTGTAAAAGACATTTTAGTGAGACCTATCCACAGCTAAAGAAAGATTATATTGATACAGGTAAAGTAAAATTAGTTTTCCGAGATTTACCATTATCATTTCATGATCCAGTAGCAACTATTGAAGCTGAGGCTGCTAACTGTGCACGAGAACAGGGCGGCGATGAAGCATATTGGAAGATGCATGATGCGATTTTTGAGAACACCAAATCTAATGGTGAAGGGGTGTAGGGTCGCTCCTTCTTGAAGAAAAAAGACGCTCGACTGTATAAACTTCTCGCTTCTGTTCGTTTTGCACCAAGCTAAATTAGGCATGGTATTTATTCAGGCAAAACTCTCAAGACTTTTTTCAATTCAAGAACTCGCTTAGGTAATAAAAAAGAGTATTAACTTATGTGAAGATTAGGTTACTATTAAGATATGTTAGATCTGATCTCAATTGGTGATAGTGTGGTAGATACTTATATTCCTTTAGAAGAAGCGACTCAAACAGAGGTTGATGGGGTGGAGATGTTGGCTGTGCGGGCTGGCAGCAAAGTTCCGGTGGGTATTTCTCAATCGATGGTTGGGGGAAACGCTGCTAATAATGCAGTTGGAGCAGCTAGATTAAATCTAAAAACAGCTATTTATACCAATGTTGGGAACAAAGATGATGATCAGTATGATGATCGAATTAAAGAGAAGCTTAAAAAAGAAGGGGTAGATATTCGTTATGTGGTGGAATCTCCTGATTTGGCTTCAAATCATAATGTGATCTTAAGTTATCAAGGCCAAAGGACGATTTTAATTCATCATCAGGAGTGGGAATTTCAATTACCAGATTTAGAACAAACTAAATGGATTTATTTAACTTCGATGGCACCAAGCTATGTTAAAACTAATGTGATTGATCAATTGGTTAATTATATTGAACGAAATCGCGCTAAGTTGGTTTATCAGCCGGGGACTTTTCAACTTCGTCAGGGTAAGCAAAAGAATGCTAGATTACTATCTTTGGCTCAATTAGTGGTGATGAATAAAGAGGAAGCAAGTGAATTTTTAGGGCATCAACCAGGTGAAGAGATTGAGATCAAACAGTTATTGACTGAATTAGCTAATTTGGGTCCCCACTCAGCGATTATTACTGATGGGGAGAATGGTTCATATGGAATTAGTCAGGATCAAATCTGGCATTTGAAAACATTTCCAACAGAAGTAGTAGAGGTAACTGGTGCTGGTGATGCATATGCGACTGGTGTAACTGCCGGTTTGATTTATGGCAATAATTTGGAAGAAGCAATGCGCTGGGGAGCAGCTAATAGTGCTGCTGTGATTAAACAGTTTGGTGCTCAGACAGGTTTACTCAATTATGAACAGCTTCAACAAGTATTAAATGAAAATAAAGAATTAAGACCGACTGAAATTATCTAGATTTTCTCCTGACTTGTTTTGTCTGAGTAGAGTAGATATCATGAATATATGACTGCCCGAGAATGGTTACAAAAAGCTAAAGCTGAGCACTTTGCGATTGGTGCTTTTAATGTAGCTAATTTAGAAACTTTTAAAGCGGTTGCCCAAGCCGCAGCAAATAAGAAATCTCCAGTGATAGTTGAATCTTCTCCAGGTGAAACTGGATTTATGTGGTCAGAAAATATTAAAGCTCTGGCGAATAATTATTCAGTGGCTCTCAATGTACCGATATTAGTCAATTTAGATCATTCATTAAAATACGAAGATTGTGAAGATGCGGCAAATAAAGGTTTTGAGCTGATCCATTATGATGGTTCGAAATTACCTGTTGAAGAAAATTTGGTGACATTAAAGCGTGTGGTGGAGCTAGCACATTCAAAAGGTTTAACTTGTGAAGGTGAATTAGATCATATTGGTGGTTCATCAGAGATTCATAAAGGATCAGCTGCTGATGTGGCTGGTGAAGTAGTTAAAACAGATCCAGAGAAAGCAGCTTGGTTTGTAAAAGAATCTGGAATTGATATCTTTGCAGCTTTTGTCGGAAATGTGCATGGACTTTATTTAGGTGGAGAAAAGCATATCGATGTTAATTTAGTAAAGTTGATCGCTGAATCAACTGGTGCTTTCTTATCCTTACACGGTAGCTCAGGTATTGCTGATGATGAGGTTGCTGGAGCAATTCAAAATGGAATTGTTAAAGTTAATATGAATTCTGAGATGAGAAAGGCTTATCGCGATTCCTTTGTTCAAGTAATGCAAGATAACCCTGATGAATATGCAATGTATAAATTGATGCCTACAGTGGTTGAAGCTGTCCAAGCTGTTGTTGAACAACGGATAGATGTTTTAGGTTCTGCTAATAAAATTTAACTTTTCTTTAGATATTTAGTAATAATTTATTCAAAAAAATGATTTAGCGGTTTTCGAGGTTGCTACAAGCGATTTTTATTCCTTCTGAGAAAGTTGGATAAGCGTGCAACATATCTGCGATAATTCCGGCTTTGACTTTCATGCGAATAGCTAAAGCAATTTCATGGATCATTTCTCCAGCGTGTGGTGCGACTATAGCTCCGCCAATAATAACTTCATTTTTATCAGTAATAACTTTAACGAAACCATTAAAATCATTAGAGGTATTGGCTCGACCAAGCATTGAGATGGCGGCCATACCAACTTTGATTTTCATTTGACTGACTTTGGCTTGAGTTTCAGACAAGCCAACTGAGGCTACTTCTGGGTTAGTAAAGACGCAGCGAGGAACAACTGAATAATCTGGTTTAATTGGGGAGTGCGTAAACATATTATTAACAGCGATATAACTTTGATAATAGCCAGTGTGAGTGAATAAATATGGTCCAACAATATCTCCGGCAGCGAAAATATGTGGCACATTAGTTTGTAACCAAGAATTTACTTCTAGACGGCCATCTTTAACTTTTAATCCAGCGGCTTCGGGATTAAAGTTGAGGTTAGCTCTTTTACCTGTAGCGACTAAAATTTCTTCAACATCAACTGTTTCTGTATGTTGTCCATGTTGAACATGAACTCTTTTCAGAGCTCCGTGTTTTTCAACTTTAGTAACTTTGATATTAGTTAAAACTTTAATCCCTTTTTCTTCAAATAAAGCTTGAACTAAATCAGAGACTTCAAAATCTTCTTTGGCGATTAATTTAGGTAAAGTATCAGCTAAGGTAACTTGGCAGCCAAAACTAGCAAAAACTTGGCTAAACTCACAACCGATTGGACCACCACCTAAGATAAAGATAGATTTAGGGAGTTTCGTGAAATCAACTGCTTGGTGAAAGGTAATGTAACCAGTTTCTTTTAATCCCTCAATAGGGGGAATAAAAACATCAGATCCAGTAGCAATTAAGAATTTACTAGCAGAATATTTTTGACCACCAGCTTCAACTATATGTCCGGAAACAAAGGTGGCTTTTTCTCGAATCAAATGAATGTGATCTTCTCTAAAAGATTCAGCACCGTGAGCTGCACCAGTTCTAGAAACCACTAAATCTTTCCATTGTTTGACTTTGGCATAATCAAATTTAACATCTGAAATTTTAATGCCGTAGTCTGAAGCATTTTTAGCGGTGTTGTAAACTTCAGCTGAATGGAGGAGAGCTTTAGTTGGGACACAGGCCCAATTTGGACATTCGCCACCGATATCACCCATTTCAAATAACGCGACCTTTTTGTTCATAGCAGTAGCATAATGAGCGCCAACGCTACCACCAGCTCCTGAACCAATAATTATTAAATCGTAATCGTATTTTTTTGACATATTTTTAATTTACATCGTAATGATTAGCATACATGTAAGCGGCTTCTGGATGGAATGTTTCAAGTTCTCGATGGGCTATTTCATAGATAGTGGAAGAATTAACTTCATTTTGATCTTTGAGTTCATCAATGACGTTTTGCATAACTTTTAAAGAAATTAATTCAGCTTCTTCTTCTGCCATTACTAATGTGAGACAAGCTGCGTAGACACTCGCGTAAAGTTTACGCTGATCAAACTTTTCGGTGTGGCCTTTTCTTTTTACGATAAGCATAAATAGTTATGAATATTTACTTTCCTAATTTTGGTAGTAGTTAAACAATAGTACATTGCTAATTTGTGCTTTCAGCACAGAACCAGCTGTTGTTTAACTATTGAGGTGACGTTGGTCACATCAATTATCCAAAATTGATAGTTCCATTAGCTATCAAAATTAGTAACCAACCGAGTGCGATTAACATGAATCCGATGGCGAATCTCATATAGCCTTTATTATTTTGTTTCCATTGTTTGATGCTACTGACTTTGGTTCCAGCTGCTACTAATAATAAAATGATAATTAACGGAGCAACGAAAATTACATTGTAGAGAAGTAATAATAAGAAAGCGTAGAAATTAAAGTTGAGCGATAGCATGGTGATGATCGCTAAGTACGGAGCACCAGTACAGGGCAATTCAACTGCAGCGATGAAACAGCCTAATAAAATGACTCCACCTGTGGTGATGTTTTGAGAAAATTGATGAATTTTCTCGACAAAATAAGGTGGTATTTGTAAAGAGAACCCTTTACCGTACCAATAGAAATCTTTGATTTCTAATAGTCCAGCTAGGATAACGAAAGCTCCGACAATTAGAGCTAAATATTCTGAGACATATAATGGTACTTTAGATAAAAAGTAAACTAATCCAAGACCAGCGAGTAAATATGTTAAGAAGATCGCAAAGATATATAAACCACCAAGAGTTAATAATTTTCGGATACTGCCTTTACCACCTAGTACAACTGAAACCATTAAGATTAAAACCCCGATAGCACAGGGATTTATTGAATCAATGGCGGCAGAAATAATAACTACTGATAATGTTGGTACGTCAATTTGCATGATTAATCTCCTTTCCTAACTTTATGAATTTGTTCAGCAACTTTAAAGCTGCGGCACAATTTATCAGTTTTATCTTTAGGACTATCTAACTCAATAATGACACAATCACCGGGTGGAACAACACTCTGAGCTGAAATTATGTAACTTGGTAGATCAGCGATCTTTTCTTGTTTATAAACTCCGTCGGTAACTTTATATACAAATCCTTGAAGTTGTGTTGATTGTCCATTTGAGCAAGTATCACCTGATTTAAGTGTTACTAAACCAGTAGTGCTGGGGAAGATTAACTGATCATTTGATAAATTGCCGCCAACGACTTTGAAGAACTTGCCTAAGCTAGCATCAACTTTATGAACAACAACTCCCTCAAGATGAATTCTTTTATCATTGTGTTCGTGAAGAGTAGCGGTGCCGACTTTATTTTCCCACCAGTTAGCTGGATCAATTAATTCTAATTCTTGACCACAACTCCAAACTTCAAAATCTGTATGCCAGTGAACGGGACCTTTAGAATCAGAAATAACGTTTAAATAAACAGTGCTACCAGATAAATAAACAGTAGAGCCGATGGTAATAAAACACATTAATCCAAAGAGAAGAGCTTTAGCGAGTTTAGAAGGTTTTTTGATTGTGAGTGAAACAACGGCAAGAATAGTAAGTAATAAACTGGAAACCCCAACCATAATCCAACTGTAGTTGGCCAAAAGATGCTCTAAATCAACGTATTCAACAGATGGTTCCATGGCAGTGTATTCATCATAACTGGATATTTATCATCAATGCAAGAGTGCGTTAAACGAGCATTAAAAAATGTCAGTTGTGATTTAAATTTAGCAAAATTCGCAGGTCTTAGCTTTTTTCTTAGCAGCTTTGTTAATTTTAGCTGGCTTGGCTGCGCCTTTTGCTTTTTTGTTTTTTGAGCCGAATGGACTCAATCCAAATATTCCCATACTTAAATTTAAGTATATCTACTAATATACTGTCAACTGTTGGAGTTGTTGACTTGCAGTGCATGCTTAGAAGTGGGATATTTAATATATGTCTACTGCCCAGTCGGAGCAATCATTATACCAATTGAATTCCGAAGCTGTTTTAAAAGAATTAGATTCTTCAATGACCGGTTTGTCTTTAAGTCAGGTCGAGGAGCGGCTTAAAACCAATGGACTTAATCAGTTAACTCAAAAAAAGAAATTATCCGCTTGGTCTATATATATAGAACAATTTAAAAATACTCTAACCCTAATTTTAATTGCTGCAGCAGGTCTGATTTTATTTATCTATTTTTTTGGTGGACGGGATCAGTCTGATTTGATTGAAGCGGCACTGATCTTTTCAATTGTTTTTCTAATCACTTTCATGGGATTTATTCAGGAATTTAAAGCTGAAAAATCAATTGAAAGTTTAAAAAAATTATTAGCATATAAAGCTAAAGTAAGACGTGATAATCACGAACAAGAGATCGATGTTTCACAGTTAGTTCCTGGAGACATTGTTATTTTAGAAGAAGGAACTAAAGTTCCAGCAGACTTACGTTTGCTAGAGGTTTATTCATTAACTATTAATGAAGCTTCGTTAACAGGTGAGTCATCGCCGGCTTCTAAAAAGAGTGATCCATTAACTGGTCAATTGCAGATTAATGATCAGAAAAATATGGCTTTTTCTGGAACAGCAGTCTCTTCGGGCCGAGCGGTAGCTATAGTAGTTGCGACTGGTGATAAAACTGAGATTGGTAAAATTGCTGGATATATTAATGATACTCCTGAAGAATCAACCCCTATTCAGAAACGACTAGACACAATTGGGAAGATGTTGGGCTATATTATTTTAGGTATTTGTGCAGTGGTATTTGTTTTTATTATGTTTTTTGCGAGCGATTATGTGAATCAACCGATTTTTCAAAGAGTAATTCATTCATTTATTGCTGCAGTGGCTTTGGCGGTTGCAGCGATTCCGGAGGGTTTGCCAGCGGTAGTGACTATTTCTTTAGCGCTAGGAACTCAGAGGATGTTAAAACAAAATGCGCTGGTACGAAAATTAAATTCAGTGGAAACTTTAGGATCTGTTGATGTTATTTGTTCTGATAAAACTGGGACTTTAACAAAAGGGGAGATGACAGTTCGCCAAATATATATGGATAACCAACTATATGCAGTAACTGGCACAGGTTATGAAACTGTGGGCGAATTTCAAGTTGACGGTAAAACTGTTAAATCAGATTCATTAAAACAATTATTAGAGATTGGGTTAGCTTGTAATAATGCTGAGGTTTCTAATGGTGCTATTTTAGGTGATCCAACGGAAGGAGCCTTAATTGTTGCTGCTAAAAAAGCAAACTTAGAATCTAAGCTTAAGAGATTATTGGAAATCCCGTTTAGCTCTGAAAGAAAAATGATGTCAGTAGTTATCGAGAAAGATAATAAATATTGGTTATATACCAAAGGAGCAGTAGAGGTGGTATTAACTAAATCCTCTAAATTGTCAGTGTCAGGGAAAGATTTAGAGTTATCAAAAGCTTCAATTGATCAGATTTTAGAACAGACACATCAAATGTCGACTCAAGCATTAAGAACTTTGGGTTTTGGTTATCGTGAAATTACTAAAGATGAATTTGATGGATCAAAAGATGATCCAAGTAAGTTAGAAAATAATTTAACTGTTATTGGTATTCAGGGAATGATTGATCCGCCTCGAGTTGAGGTGGCTGAGTTAGTTAAACAGTGTCATCAATCAGGAATTAAAGTAGTGATGATTACTGGTGATCATATTGATACTGCTAAAGCAGTTGCAACTGAAATTGGAATTATTGGAGAGGCTTTAACAGGGGAGCAGTTAGACAAATTATCTGATGAAGAGTTGGTCAAAAAAGCGGAACAAGTAGTGATTTATGCTCGGGTAAATCCAGCTGTTAAGATGAAGATAGTTAATGCTTTAAAACAAAATGGTCATATAGTAGCCATGACAGGTGATGGGGTTAATGATGCGCCAGCTTTGAAGAAAGCTGATATTGGAATTGCAATGGGAATTACTGGAACTGATGTCGCCAAAGAAGCTTCAGATATGGTGTTGATGGATGATCATTTCTCGACAATTGTCAAAGCTATTCAAGAAGGTCGGGGGATTTTTCAGAATATTCGGAAATTTGTGAACTATTTATTATCATGCAATATCGGTGAAGTATTTTTGGTCTTTTTTGCAGTTATTTTGTTTAAGGAACTACCTTTAAGCGCTACAATGCTGCTTTGGGTAAATGTGGTAACTGATGGATTGCCAGCGATTGCTTTAGGACTTGATCCAGGTGGTAAAGATATTATGAACCAATCACCAAAACAGTTTCAAACTGACATCGTTTCGAAGAGAATGTGGTTGGATATGGTGATCTTTGGTATTTTAATGACAGCCGTAGTGCTATTTATTTATTGGATTAATTTACCATCTGGGGTAGAAGAAGCTAAAGCTGCAGCATTTACCTCACTAGTGGTCTTAGAGATGGTTCGGCTATTCTTGATTCGGTCTGAGTTTAAGACTAAGTTTTGGTCTAATTATTGGCTGATTTTAGCAGTAGTAGGTACGATATTGATGCAAGTTGCACTAATTTATATTCCATGGATTGCTCGATTATTTGAAATTAGACACTTTGATTCAATTAATTGGTTGTATATCACTGTGGGAAGCGTTTTAATGTGGATTATCTTTAAAGTAGTTGAGGGATTATTAAATGAATTTAGAGTGCTTACTGAGTCTAAGAATTCTCCAAATCCGATGATGACTAGTAAGGGATTTCATTAAAGGAATAGGACACCATCTTCCATGTGTGTCATTATGTACTCTCTTTTTGCGTCATTGCGAGGAGTCTTCGACGTGGCAATCCTGAATTATTTTTAGACTTAAGGCAGAGATTACTTCGTGCCTTGCAATGACGTAATTCAGTTTTTTGTCATTCTGAAAAACTTGTGCT
>CAYTXH010000017.1:0-6593 GCA_964441115.1 uncultured Gammaproteobacteria bacterium
GCCTCACCTGAAGAGGAAAAGCTTTTTACCTCTTTAAGGGCTGCTGATTGGCAAGAATTTGTTGGCCAAGAAAAAATTAAACAATCTCTTCAAATTGCTATCCAAGCTGCCACGGGCCGTGAAGAAGCTATGGAACACACTCTTTTTTATGGACCACCAGGGTTAGGTAAAACTACTTTATCTCATTTAATTGCCAAGCAAATGGGCTCAAATATTCGTATTACCTCTGGACCCGCTATTGAAAGAGCCGGCGATTTAGCATCAATCTTAACCAATCTTCAGCCTAAAGATGTGTTATTTATTGATGAAATTCATCGTTTATCTAAAGTAGTTGAAGAGACTCTTTATCCCGCTATGGAAGATTTTGCTTTAGATATCGTAATCGGCAAAGGACCTTCTGCTAGGACTCTACGGTTAGATCTTCCTCAGATAACTATTGTTGGTGCTACTACCCGAATTGGGATGATTTCTGCTCCCCTACGCGATCGCTTCGGGGTAATCCACCGTTTACCTTTTTATGAACCAGATGAATTATCAAAAATCATTATGGCTGCTGCTATTAAGCTTCAATTACCGATCGATCCAGATTCAGCTTTAGAATTAGCCCGTCGCGCTCGCGGGACACCCCGAATTGCTCTTAAATTACTTAAAAGAGCTCGTGACTACGCCCAAGTTCATGGAAAAGGTCAAATCACTCCGGATATTTTAAACCAAGCTTTAGCTCTACTTGAAGTCGACCCATTAGGATTAGACGATTCAGATCGACGTCTAATTATCACCATTATTGAAAAGTTTAATGGTGGTCCAGTTGGTATTGAAACATTAGCAGCCTCACTCTCTGAAGATATCGGTACAATCGAAGAAGTTATCGAGCCTTACTTACTGCAAATTGGCTTTATCAAACGAACTCCGCGAGGCCGTGTAGTGACACCTCTAGCCTACACCCATCTCGGTTTAGTCATGCCAACCCAGCAAAGCACTTTGCTATAATATTTCTGCTAATGAAAGCTCCCAAAACTGCTATTGGTATTGCTCTAATCATTCTCTTCGGATTATCAATTGTTACTCTCTTAACTTACCAAACATTAGTTATGCTCTCACTAATTCCAACTCAAACTAGATCTCGATTTCAAATAGCCAGCTTTAAACCACCAACTATGGCCAAAGAAGTTTTAGCGGCTAGTTCTTCAGCGATACCATCATCCACCATCAGTGCTACTTTAATAGCCACAGAAAGTGCTACCCCCTCAGCTATTAAAAAATCTAAACCATCGGCTAAACCCAAAGCTGCACCAGCAAGTGTTTCAGATAATAGCACCAATATTACACCATTAAATGTCTTAACTGCTTTAAATAATTACCGTCAACAAAACGGTAAACCAAGTTTAATTTTGGACCATAAACTCCATGAATATGCTCAAACTCGAAGTGATTATTTCTTATCTCAAGGCAAAATGGACAATCATCAAGCATTTAATCAATTCATGGATAACAATGGTTTTTCGATAGTTAAATTCAACTCACTTGCTGAAAATTCCAGTGCTGGTTTCACCGGTACATCGCAAGAATTAATCGAACAACTCTATGGCAAATCATCGGGTCATAATAATAATCAATTAAGCACTAAATACACTCATGTGGGGATCGGAGTTTCTGGACAATTTACAGATATCGTTTTTGGAGGATCTCCACTTTAATGAAAAAAAATATTGCTAAAAAAGTTTTTCATATTAAACCAATTTTTAAAGTACTGATATTAATTAAATTAATATTATTTATTTCTATATTTATTTATTTAAATTGGAGCTACTCTCGATTTTTTGATTATATTGGCTGGAAACATTTACCGAACCCAAATCATCAACCATTTTATTCTATTGAATCTAATGGTAATCCAATTAGTAAATTAACTTATTTAGCTATCGGCGATAGCTTAACAGCTGGTGTCGGCGCTAGTAGTTATCAATACACTTATCCGTATTTGATTAGCCAAAGTATCGCTGAAAAAGGTATCGAGGTTGAAAATTATAATACTGGAATTCCCGGAGGCACTATTAAGGATATTACTAACCAAAGCCAAAAAGAATATTATCAACGAGTAAAACCTCAATTAATTACTATTATGATCGGTACTAATGATTCTTTGAATCGAATTGATTTAAATGAGTTTAATACTAAGTACCGCGAATTAATTATTGAGCTAAAACGGTTAACCAGTAATATTTATGTCATAAATATCCCATATTTAGGTTCACCAAAAATTATTAATCAGCCCTATCCACCATTGCTAGATTGGCAAATCCAGCAGTATAATCTCCAAATCGCTCAAATCAGCCAAGAATTAAGTATCCCGATGATCGACCTTTATACTAAAACTAGACAACAATTCCTGGTTCATTCAGATTTATATTCTGAAGATCTATTTCACCCTTCTGATCAAGGCTATTTATTATGGTCTAAAATAATCACTCCTCAAATAAGGTTTTAATTATGACTATCAATATTGCTGATCCAGTTATACAGTCATGGTGGTTTTTTGGCTTCTTAGCCATAGTTACTTTAGCTACCACTCGATACCGACCAAAATTTAATGTATTTGATCCAAATTTAACTAACCAAATTAAAGGCTGGGCAATTCAAGCTGTAGTTTTCTCTCATATAGGTTATTTTTTAATTAATCAACATCAATTCCTGCAACCCATCTCTTTTTTTGCTGGAGTAGGAGTCAATTTATTCTTATTTTTATCAGGATATGGTTTAGCTATTTCAGCACTCAAAAAACCATTATCACCACTTCGCTTTTATCAAAAAAGACTCACCAAATTGTATTTACCAATGTGGATTGGTTTAATTATTTTTTTACTACTCGACCTATGGCTTTTGAAGCTAAGTTATCCATCTAAAACCATTTTAGAAAGTTTTATTGGTTATTTTCCCACAGCCAATTTATTTACTAATATAAACTCCCCTTTATGGTTTTTTAGCTTAATTTTGATTTACTACATTACTTTTCCATGGCTGTTTTGGAAACGCTTCCCTTGGATTTATCCAATTATTATTATCTTTGGAGCACGATGGCTTCTTCAACAAACACCACCTGATGACTTTAAAAATTTAGATCTATATCAAACCCATTATTTAGCTTTCCCACTAGGCACACTCACAGCAATTACTCTGATGAACCCGTATGTACATAAAACATATTCATTTATCTTAAATATTTGGAACAAAATAAACCGTTATCTACAACTAATTTTACGTGTTACAACTATTTTAATCATCAGCATTAGCTTTTATCACCGGGCAATTTTCTCCAATGTTGGTACTACCCCAGCTTTGGAGCAACAAACAAGTTTCATTCAAATGTCTTTGTTGTTAATTCTTTTCTGGTTAATTCCTCTCCGAATTAAGCTTTGGGAATGGCTTGGTAAATATTCATATGAAATCTTCTTGTTACATTGGCCAATTTTGGCACGTTACGACTTTTTATATCGTTTTGTTCCAGCATCAATCGCTAATTTTACCTATTTTTGGATATTTTTAGGAATGAGCTACGGATTAGATTGGATAATAAATCAGATTTTAGGATCAAAAAAAGTGATATCAAGGATTTTTAGGCAATAATAATGCCCGCAGAGCGGGCATTATTATTAGAACAAAGATCATAAACTTGATTAGTTTTTGCCAATCAAGTAACACAATGTCTAGACACAAAACCTATCTCTTACAGTAGGTCTAGAATTTACTGTATTTAATAGATCATCCGGAATCCTTTTCAGTGTAGAGCTTACAATATATGTTTGTCAAATAATTAAAATAATGACCGAATTATTGATAAATAATAGTCATAATTCTGATAAATCCAGTAACCATTTATAATCATTAAAGCTGGAAAAATCAAAGATTTCTCAAACATACCACCAGTTTTAACTCGAAAAACTCTAAAAGGAGGAAATCCAAACTTCCATGGTATCGGAAATAGCCACGGCACCCCATCTCGGGTAATCGTATCTATCAATAAGTGGGAAATATAACCAATCATAAATGCCCACCAGACTACATTCATATCTACAAGTAAAACTTTACCTACCACCCCTAATAAATAATGTAACCCGATTGCGAAAACAGCGATACCTAACACAGAATGGGAAATAAAACGATGTCCGCCTAAAATAGGGCAAATTAGTCTACCAATAATCGAACCAGCTGGAAGCCTATTCCATAAATCAGCTGTCGGTTGATCAATATCAGGAGTTAAACCACCTATAAAATTAGCCGATAGCGCTACTGTGGCAGTCGCCAAAGTCATTTGAGGCACACCAAAATTGACGATAACAAAATTTAAAGCAGTAAAAGCCATTAAATCATGCGTTCGTCCAGTCATCCATTTAGGATAACACACCTAATTACAAATCATTATTAACAAGTTCAGACTTTAAATCTGGTTCATCTTTACCGATATTACCAGTTGTCTTCACACCATCTTGTTCTAGATCTCGATAACTCGGTCTAATCTCATGATGATATTCTTCATCTAGTTCACGAACATCATCTTCAATTAAATCAGTTTCGATTAATTGTACTTTCTGTGAATTAGTCATTATTTACCTCCTTTCTTATTTAGATAATACTCAAATTAACTGATTTTAAGGTTAAAAATTGGTAATAATTTCTTAAGATTGTTGTTTCGATATGAATTCAGTACAATTTATTTGCTGCCATGATTGTTAAGATTCTGACCCATCATTTAACCCTAATCGTCATGGCTATTAGCTTAAGTATTGGTGGCGCCTATTATTATCACCAACATCTAAACAATCAATTTCATAATCAAGAAATCAGAGCTAAAGATGCCAGCAATACAGCGCTTAGAGTCCAACTTGATAAATTAAATGATCAATATCAAGAACTAGCCAGTCAGGATCAAATAAAAATCAATCAAGATCTCCAAAAAGAAGCTAAAAACATTCATGATAATTACTTATTAGCAGTTAAAGCTTATGAAAAATTAATTGACTTTAGAGCGGCAGGCGGAAAAGTCCCTAAATTAGACGATCAACTCAGCACAATTTTGACTCAATTAGCTAATAAAAATTATGCATCAGCTTCAGCTAACCTGACGACTTTAAATAAAACAATCGATGACGAAAATAAAAAGCTTCAAGCCAGTTTCGCAATTCCTGCCAATGTTGCTCAAAGCAACACCCCTCCTGGAAGTGGTTTTAGCCGCCAAAAAGTCCAAATCTCCATTGGAGAATATTTAGTTGACCTAATAGCCGCCGATCTTTCAACAACAAAAGTTATTATTGATACAGCTTCAGATAATGATTGTGGCAATGACTGCCCTGTGCTTAATTTAGCTGATTATGTCAGTCGAAGTGGCGCCTATGCCGGAATTAATGGTTCATATTTCTGTCCAGCTTCATATCCTAGCTGTGCAGGAAAAACTAATTCATTTGATACTCTAGTTATGAACAAAAATAAAAAGTACTTTAATTCAGATAATAATGTTTATAGTGTTGTTCCTATAGCAGTTTTTTCCTCGGGCTCTGCTCGGTTTCTGGGCAATACCAAAGACTGGGGCAGAGATACTAGTGTTGATGGGGTAATAGCTAATTATCCTCTACTTCTGACCAGCGGAAACGTTAACTTCAGTGGTAGCGATGATCCTAAACAAGGAAGTAAAGGTCCCCGGAGCTTTATCGGAGCTAATGGTTCCAAAGTTTATATCGGTGTAGTTTCCAATGCTACAGTTGCTGAGGCCGCTTTAGTTCTTCAAGCATTAGGCTTAAAAGATGCTCTAAATCTGGATAGCGGTGGTTCAACTGCTCTTTGGTCAGGCGGATATAAATATGGTCCTGGCCGGGGCATTCCTAATGCAGTTTTATTTGTTAAGAGATAATTAAATATCTTTATTATCTTCTTCTATAACAGCTTCTTTCCTATGCTTAATTGGTAAAAATAACCCAGTTAAAATTGCTAATGCAGCTCCTAATAATCCACCACCAATCACATCTGTCGTCCAATGCTCACCTAAATAAACTCGAGACACTCCCACTAAGACAATCGCCACTAAAATTATTAAGTAAACAAATAAATAATGAATCCCAGAGCGTCGTAAATATAGATAAACCATTAACAGCACTAATAAAAAGACTAATCTTGTGGTGTGTCCCGACGGATAAGAATATTGCGTATGCACAAAATTGCTGGGAAACTGATAATCAATTACACCTCGGTAAAACATATGCGGTGGAGCTGGATGTAATAAGAATATTTTTCCAAATAATTCTAATAATAATCCTGCAGGTAAAGAAAACATTGCCAATCCAGCCAGCCAGAAGCGGCGAACAAAAAAATATCCAGTCGTTAAAGTCCAAATAGCTAAACTAATTTCTAAAGATCCAACTACTGAGATCAATGAAAAGGGAAAATCTACTCCCCGAGTTAAACGATCTTGGATTTTTACTGTTGTATCAAAATCTAGCTGATTAAATAATTCTTTAGCTACTAAATAAGAGAAGAAAACAAATCCAATAAATAAGATTATTCCAATCCCTGCCAGCCATTTCTTATCCGGTTTAAGCATTAGT
>CAYTXH010000017.1:6603-21990 GCA_964441115.1 uncultured Gammaproteobacteria bacterium
GCATACGGTCCTACCTATTTCTTACTTACCTCTCAACTGACTCTGACAGCGCCTTTCTAGAATAGATTTTATAGAGAAAGGAGGTAACTATGATTAAAGCTACAGTCATTGGACTTATGTCTTTGGCATTATTGATGATGGGTACAGCAGGCGTAGCACTGGCACAAACCACCAGTCCTTCACCTAGCGCGACACCAAGCCCAACACCTTCAGTAATGGTTCCTAGCGGAGCACCCGCTACTGGAATGGCCCAATAAGAAAATAAATTGATACGCCTAGGTTTCTGGGCGTATCAAAATAATATATGAAATCCTTTTTTCTAATCTTAGGATTAATTTTTTTAATATCGGCTTTTAGTATTTTTGCTAACTATCGACCTACTTTATCCTCAGCTATCACTGAACTATCCTCTACTAATCTACCTGAAGCTACCCCAAATATCGGCCTACCAATAAAATTAATTATTCCCAAAATATCAGTTGATACATCAATTGAATCTGTCAGCTTAGATGCCAAAGGCAATATGGATGTCCCTAAAGATGCTGATCAAGTTGGTTGGTACAATCTTGGCTACAAACCAGGCCAAAAAGGTTCAGCGGTTTTAGCAGGACACTTAGATAGAGCAAATGGAAAACCAGCAATTTTTTATAAACTAAATGATTTAAAACCTAAAGATGAAATTACCATTATCGATGAATATCAACAAAAATACACATATATTGTCACGGACATTAATACCTATAATACAAATGAATTTCCTCTCGATGAAATCTTTGCTGCTAATGATAAAACTAGATTAAACTTAATTACCTGTGCCGGAAAGTTTAACAATCAAAATCAGAATTATAGTCACCGAACAGTGGTAAAAACAGAATTAAAAACTGAATAATTTAAAGTCGAACAATTCGATCGCTGGACTTAGCTTGGTTCAACCAAGTAGAAAAATCCTGGCTAATTTTTTGTAATTTTAATTGTTCTCGAACTTCAGTTTTAATAGCATCTGTCATTTCTGGGAAACGATCTTTATTAGAATCTAAATAGGCATTTAATTCTTCATCAGAAACTGTGACATTTGCTCCAAACATCTTCTTAATTAATAATTGATATTGAAGTTGTTTTCTAACTTCTTCCATTGAGATTCCTTGGATTTGCAAAATTTGAGCTAATTTATCAGCACCACCTTGTTGATCTTCAACTTTCTTTAATTCTGCATCAACTTCTTCTGCACCAACCATCACATTTCGTCTTTTTGCTTCACTTTCAATTAAAAATTCAGTAATTAATTGATCTTTAATTTCTTCACCGTATTTACCTTCCAATTGCTGATAATAAGACATTCGAGTAATTGGTTTTGAATCAACCCAAGCAATCACTAAATATTTATAAACAGCAATAATTATGCCAATTAAAACTGCCATGATAATTGCAATTAAAATTAATCTTCGAGTATTGATTGGTTTTCGTGCAACTGATGTTTTAGGCATTTCAATTTCAACTACTGATTCTTCAATAACAACTGCTTTTGGTTTTCGGGTAACTGCAGCTTTAGTAACTTTAGTTTCTTTAACAACAGCTGCTTTTGTAACTCGTTCTTTTTTTACTGGAGCTGCTTCTTTTTTAGTTGTAACTTTTTTAGTTTTTGGCATTTGGTTTATCCGATAATTAAATTTAAGACTTCTGTAAGATAACTAAAAATTTCACATAAGTCAACAATTAACTTCAAATTTATTTGATCGTTAATTTCATCAGTGATAATTTAAGCTGAATCTGATAAAATATAGCAGTTCGTTAGTCATTTAATGCGCCCATAGCTTAATGGATTGAGCACCTCGCTTCGGACGAGACGGTTGGGGGTTCGACTCCCTCTGGGCGCACATTCTACTCTTTTAATAACTTCTTTTTAAAATTTCTCTTTAGTGATTTAAATTAATAAATACGAAGAATCTGCATTTAGCTTCGGTTTTTGATATAATTATCAATTGTGATCGGCTCGGTAGCTCAGTGGTAGAGCAGGAGACTCTTAATCTCTTGGTCGTGGGTTCAAATCCCACCCGAGTCACATCTTTAATAACTACTTAACTGCCAGTCAATAATCTTCTTTAAACTTCCTTCTATTTTCTTTAAATAAACCACATTAACTTTTGGAAAATATAATGGTGTTGCTGGAGCGTTATCTAAAAGAGTCTTTTGGAAATCAGCATATAAAGTTTTTCTTTGTTCAGTATCAACAACTTTTCGACCATCTTCTAAATCTTTATCAATTCTTGGTTGAGAGATCTTAGAGATATTTGTTGCCATTTGAGTACTGTGCCACAAAGAATATTGATCTGGATCAACTGGAATATTTTGAGTAATTAACAAAGCCTGAAAATTCTGAGGAATACCACTTTCAACTCTTAAAACCGCATTTATTCCAGCTTGTTTCCATGCTTCTACTACCCTATTTCCTACCTCACTCAAATGACTAGTTGCTGTTAACACTACTGGCTGATCTTTACCATTCTTAACTTTTGCTAAATAGTTTGTCGCCTGCTGAGAATTATTCAAATAATCTCTAATATTGGCACTAAATGCCCAATTCCCTTCTGGCAATGTCGATTTTGCTTCCGATTCTCCTTCAATTTGAGGTGCTGCAAAACTCAAAGCCAAACGATAATTTTCATCAGATAAAATCGGATCTTTAGTGTTATAAAAAACCATTACCAATCTTTTGTAATTAGTTTTTGAATAGGTGCTAAATGGTTTCTGATTAACTACATCACTCAAATCATTAACTCCAATTAAACTCATTACCTGACCCGCTTTTATGGCTTGTTTAGCTACGCGTTCACTACTATAAAACCGCACTACCACACTGGGTAATGATCGATCTTTGGTCATCAAATCTAAACGACTTACGAAAACTTTATTTCTCTCATCTTTATAAATTTTAGTTACAGTATATGGCCCTACACCAACAAAGCTTTCTTTTCGAATTACCGGTTTAGTTAACAAAGTTGGAAACGGGCTAAATGAATCAGCTAATTTAAAAATAATTGTTGAGTCATCTGGAGTTTGGATCTCCACATCTGGCACCTGGAAAGCAATTTCTGCAGCTCGCAAAGGTCTACCATCACTCCAAGTTAAATTTGGTTTCAATTTAAAAGTATAAACTTTAACCTCTTTATCAGCACTCCAGCTTTCAGCTAATTCCGGTTGAGGCTGACCATATTCATCAATTCTTACTAAGGGTTTAGAAATTAAAGAGGTTACAATATTAGGAATATCACGCTCGGTATATGTACCAACTAATCCTTGAGAAATAACTGGTTGTCTGGTCGAAATCCACGTTTGAAAGGCTAAAGCTACACCTAACGCCACAACCACCACTGACAAAATCACCTGAATCCGGTAACGCTTAATAAAAGATTTAAAGTAAAGCAGCCAAAAACGAATTAATGACATGAGTTGGTTATATCACAACACTAACCAATAAAGAGAGCAAGAAAAATGCTGATAACACAATTGTTACCACAAATAACATCTTCTCTGCGCCTCGTTTGGTAGCATAAAAACCCATATCACCTCCAAAAGTTGATCCTAAACCAGTACCTTTAGACTGAACAAGAATGAGAACAACTAATAAAACCCCAGAAATCATTTGAAATATACTTAATGCAGTCGCCATAACTGATAAATTGTAATCGTTTCAGGAGCAGAATTCAACCGATCATAGCTGGATATTTAGTCTAAATTGAGATTTAAACAGATTTATTTAATCACCCATTTAACAAAATTAGCAATAATTCCTAGTAATAATGAAGCTACAATTGCCACTTGTAAGGTATTTAAATTAACCGCGGGAATAGTAAAACCATTAGCTGACCATCCGGGATAACTATATGGCAACAGCATAAACTGAGGCACAACTTTTGTTAAAACATATAAAGCTAAAACATTTATTACCCAAGTAAAAAAACCAAAAGTTAGCAAATTTAATGGGAGAAACATCACCTTTAATAATGGAACTACCAAAAAATTAATCATCATTACGGCAATCCCTGCTACTAATAAAGTATTTAAAGAACCATCATAAGCTAAACCCGGTAAAATCACCGTTGTCGCCCATAACGAAGAGGTATCAATAATGTAATTTCGAATTAAGGATTTCAATAAAGTTATTATATCAACTTTTTGTAGTCTCGTCGGGTAATCCACTAGATTTGTATCTCAACTTTCGATGATAAGTAATCGCAAATCGATGCGACTCATCACGAATTTTTTGTAATAAACGTAATCCTAAAGATCTTTTTGGCAATTTAATTACCTCACCCTCAACTGGATATAACCACTCCATTCTTTTGGCTAAACCTAAAATTGGTCTTTTAATACCAACCTTTTCTAATTCTGCCGCAGCAGCTCGAACCTGTCCTCTCCCCCCATCAATCAAAAACAAATCTGGCAGAGGCCAATCGTTTTTCAAACGTCGCCGCATCATCTCAGCATGCATTGCAAAATCATTTGGTTTACCTGTTATTTGAATTTTAAATCTGCGATATTGTGATTTATCAATTTCTCCATTCGTCAAAACAACCATCGAACCGGTCGAATCAATTCCTTGAAAATTCGAAATGTCATAACATTCGATTCGAGCTAAATCAGAATCGATTTTTAAAGATTTTGATAAATCTAATAGCGCCTGACCTCTTTGATCGTCTACAAAATTTGGATTATCCAAATACATCGAGATACTAGTCGGCTGAGTAATATAACTAATTCCACTTAAAATCCTCTTTATCTGACCAGCTTTTTCAAATTGAAGTTGATCTGCAGCTTCCATCATCTGCTTCTGCAAATCGTTGACCATTTCACTCTGTTTTCCATCCATAAACCGAATAAACATTTTGATATTTTTTTGATAATCCGACGGTGATATTTTTCCTACACAGGCACCCGGACAAAGATTCAAATGATAGTAAAAACATGGTTTAATCTTTTTATCTAAAACTTTTGGATCTATTGGTTGTTCTGGAGGATTAGAACACCATGGAAAAATCCTTCTTAATCTTTTTAAGGTTACCTTAACAATAGTTGATGAAGGAAAAGGCCCAAAATAATCAATTGCATCTGCCAAATCTTTTTTTCTCGCAGTTACAATTTTTGGAAAAATATCTTTTGTTACTTTAATATATAAATAATCTTTATCATCAGTTAACTTTACATTAAACGGCGGCAAATACTTTTTAATTAAGTTCGCCTCTAGTATTAACGCCTGCAATTCAGACTCAACAACAATAGTTTCGACAGATGCAATATGCTCCACTAAAATTGCCGTTTTCGTAGATTGATTATGCCCATTAAAATAGCTAGCAATGCGTTTACTTAAATCAACAGCTTTTCCCACATAAAGCAGCTTACCTTTTTGATCATAATATATATAAACACCCGGTTTAGAAACTAGTTTTGATCGATCAATAAAATCTGGAATCATATGGGCTATTATACCCTTATTTTTGCTTTAAAGCCCGACGCGAAGTATACCAATGAAGTCCAATTGTACCTAAATACAAAATCACCATACTGCTAACTGTACCGATCGCTGCCCATAAAAACCACGGATAGTGATAAAAAGGTTTTACTTGTAATTGTTTCTGAACTATTCTATCTGCAAAATCAACTTCTATTTGGTCACTAAATGGTTGCCAAAAATTGCGAGTATTTAAACTGAATTCATATTTTACTTTTCCAAATGGTGGAATAATTGGAGTTACTAAGCTTGTTTCTTTTAACAACATCTGATCAATTGATTTAATACCTAAACTATTAACCGGCTGAGCTGTTGAACCAGTATTCTCTAACTCAACATATGCTTTGGCAGGAATCCCTGATAACACTTCAGCTGGTGCATCTAAACTAATTTGAACTTGCTTTGTTGGTTCAAATTTCCCTTCAGCGAAACTGACATTTACTTGCCCACCAGTCGATGGTTCAGTAGATGAAGTCCCCATAACCGATAAAACAAAATGGTTTAAATCAAAACGATTAAAGTAATCAACCCCATCATTACTACTCTCCCAAGTTGGATCTATCATTACCCATCCTAATTGATCATCATAATATTCAGGCCAAGCATGAAGTAATGTTGTCCCTAAAGAAAGCGGTCTAATCTGAGTATTTGCAGTGTAAGCATATCCCTCTAATCTTCGAGCCGGAATGCCCGCTGCCCGAGCTAATGTCACAAATAAATCAGTATACTCATTACATAAACTCTGATCAGGATTATTAAGTGCGGTTAATGCGCCTAATCTTTGAAAATCTTCTTTCTCAACACGAGCATCATTATATTTCAATAAATTTACGACATATTTATTTATTAATTTAGCTTTTTGCTGATTTGAAATTTTCGATTGGTCTTTCAAGATTTCATCTAAAGTAGTTTTCATAATCGGATTATTGGTATCCCAATATTTATCGGATTTGGTATAAGCTTTAATTTTTTCTTCAGATAACTTTTCAGTAGATTTTGAGTTATTTAAAGTTAATTTCGCCAAGCCCTTAATCGATACATCCAACTTTGATTGACGAGGAACCTTAAACCAAGCTAAATAATTGCCATCATCATCCACTGTGACATTATCGGGTCTCGGTTCAATCTGATTAATAATTACTGACTGATAATTTGTATCTGGCGGTAAAGGGAGTTTAGCTATCGCTGGTAAAATATTCGGATTATCTAAGTTATAAACTAATTGATAATCAAAAAGTTGTTCTGCACCGAAATTAGCCAAAATACCACTTTCCTGAACTTGGTCTTTGGTATATCTCAATCGCAATTGACCATTAGATTCACTAGTTTTAGCCGGTTCTGGAACAATCGTTGTTGGATCTCCAAAACTAACTGGCACTACTAAGCTCAAATTAAACTTGTCACCCGAATTGAGCTTAGGAGCTCGGGGAATTGTGATCTGCCAGACTTTTCCTTGTGATTGAGCAAAATCTCGAGATTTATAACGTAATTGCCAATTATATTGTTTATCCTTTCCGACCACTTGTTCAGCGAATTGAACTGAGATCACAGTTCGATTTGATTCTGTATTAATAGTTGTTTGTAACGGCCCATTTGGATCAACTGCTGAAATATCAAACATCTCAGTAGAACTAATTGAGAAACTATAACTAGAAGCATAAAATTTATCAGTAGTATTAACTAAAGTAATATTCTCAACAACACTTGTAACCCCATCGGCACCAACTTCGTAAGTAATATCGTAATTTGTAGTAAATTCACCCTCTGCTAGAACTGGATTTGGTTGAAGAAAACAAAACAGTGTAAGTACCAATCCAAAAAAGGCACTAAGCAATTTCAGCATAGCTAAATCATAGCAATAATTAAGTAGGGATACTATGTATAACTTAAAACATCTTCGATAAATATTTCCCAGTATATGATGCAGAATTTTTAGCCACTTCACGAGGAGTTCCTTCAGCAATTAATTGACCACCACCAATACCCCCCTCAGGACCTAAATCGATTAACCAATCAGCATTTTTAATTACATCCAAATTATGCTCAATTACTAATACAGTGTTTCCATTATCAACTAATCTTCTTAAAATCTGTAACAATCTCTCAATATCTGCAAAATGCAAACCTGTAGTTGGTTCATCCAAAACATATATAGTGTGTCCTGTAGGCCGTTTAGATAATTCAGAAGATAACTTAATTCTTTGCGCCTCACCGCCAGATAAAGTAGTCGCACTTTGTCCCAAACGGATATAACCTAAACCAACATCATTCAGAACCTGCAACTTATTTTTAATTAATGGAATATTTGTAAAGAAATCTAAAGATTCTTCAACTGTCATATTCAAAACTTCTGAAATATCTTTTTCCTTAAAGTGAATTTCTAAAGCCTCTCGATTATATCTTTTACCATTACAACCTTCACATGTCACATAAACATCAGGTAAAAATTGCATTTCGAGTTTCATCTGACCCTCGGCTGCCCATGCTTCACAACGTCCGCCTTTCACATTAAAACTAACCCGACCAGGACCATAACCTCTAATTTTAGCTTCTGGTGATTGAGCGAATAATTCGCGAATATGGGTAAAAGCTCCGGTATAAGTTGCCGGATTAGATCTAGGAGTTCTGCCAATCGGTGATTGATCAACCATTACCACTTTATCAATATGTTCTAAACCTTTGACTTCTTGATGACGTCCCGGACGCTCTTTAGATTTATAAACATATTGGGCCAAAATTCGATATAAAATGTCGTGAACCAAAGTTGATTTTCCTGAACCAGACACTCCTGTTACAGCGACTAATTTCTCTAAAGGAAACTTCACATCAATTCCCTTTAAATTATGTTCAGCCGCACCAACAACTTCGATATACTTTTGCTCATAATTAGAATTTGTTACAGCTTGCTTAATAATTTCAACTTTTCTTTTACCACTTAAATATTTACCAGTTAATGAATCGGGGTTTGCCATTACTTCTGCTGGAGTTCCGTGAGCTACTATATGCCCACCATGTTCTCCTGCCCCAGGTCCTATTTCAAATAAATAATCAGATGCTTCCATAGTTTCAGCGTCATGTTCATTTACCACCACCGTATTTCCTAAATCGCGTAATCGCTTTAAAGTCTCAATTAATCTTGTATTATCTCTTTGGTGCAAACCAATTGAGGGTTCATCCAAAACATACAAAACTCCAGATAATCCCGAACCAATTTGTGATGCCAATCGAATTCTTTGAGATTCTCCACCAGCCAATGTCATCGATGCTCGATCTAAAGTTAAATAATCTAAACCAACATCAAATAGGAATTTTAATCTTGCACCAATCTCTTTGATAATAGGTTGCCCAATTACTTGTTCTCGACTATTAAACACCTCAGGTAATTTAGAAACCCAACCTCCTGATTCACCGATCGACATTGAAGTAACTTCAGCTATATTTAAACCATCAATAGTAATAGATAAAGCCTCTGGCTTTAAGCGATTACCATGACAAACTGGGCACTCCTCTTTAAACATGTATTTTTCAATTTCAGACTTCACAAAATCAGACTCACTAGCGGTATATCGTTCCTTCAAATAAGGCACTAAACCTTGGAACGTTGAATAAAAATGAGTCCATTTACCCTGACGATTTTTTCCTTGAACTTTAAACTGTTCTTCACCACCACCGTTTAATAAAATATTTCGTGCATCAGCAGATAACTCACCTAATCTCGTGCTTAAATTAAAGTTATGAACTTCACCTACCGCCTCAATTAAACGACTAAACCAAGTCTCATGTGTCGATAACTTTTGCCAAGGTAAAACTCCACCTTCAGCAATCGATAAAATAGGATTCAAAACAGCATCTGGATCAATCTCTAAAATAGTTCCTAAACCACTACATTCTGGACATGCACCATGAGGGGAATTAAATGAAAATAATCTTGGCTCAATCTCTGATAAAGCAATATTATCAACTGGACAAGCAAATCTTTCTGAGAATAAATGATCTTCCACATCTTTTGGATTAGATGGAAAATCTAAACTAGCATCTTTAACCTCACCCACAATTACAGATCCCTCACCAAGTTTTAAAGCTGTTTCAACAGATTGAGTTAACCGGGTCACAATCGGATCTTTAGCTTCATCATTTGTTTTCTCAAAATTGGTTTTTTGTTCCAAAACTAACCGATCAACAATCACATCAATTGAATGTTTATTAGTTTTTATTAGAACTAAATCATCTGATAAATCACGAACATGACCATCAACTCGAACTTTGGAAAAACCTTTCTTTCGTAAATCATCAAAAAGCGAATTATATTCACCTTTTCGGTCTTTAACCAATGGTGCCAGAATCATAATTCTGAATGGCTTTTTACCGTATTCTGGTGTTCTCAAACGACCAACAGCCTCAACTATTTGCTCTACCGACATTCTGGAAATCTCTCGACCACATTCAGGACAATGAGGATGACCTACCCGAGCATATAAAAGACGGAGGTAATCATAAATTTCAGTAGTAGTTCCAACAGTTGAACGTGGATTATGTGAAACAGATTTTTGATCAATTGAAATAGCAGGAGATAATCCTTCAATAGAATCTACATCCGGTTTATCCATTACCCCTAAAAATTGCCGTGCATAAGCAGATAAAGATTCAACATAACGTCGTTGTCCTTCAGCATATAGAGTATCAAAAGCTAAAGAAGATTTTCCTGATCCAGACAGACCTGTAAAAACAACTAATTTATTTTTTGGGATCTCGACATCAACATTCTTAAGATTATTTTCGCGAGCCCCTTTAATGATGATTTTATCTGTAGTCATAATTTAATGCGAATCAAACCCGAAATCAACTTGGTAATTATACCTAAATTTTAACCACTTAACAACCCCAAAATACCTTATTCCCACTTATTTTTTATTATAAGCCTTGTTATAATCCGATAGTTATGTGGACCCTTGAAGCACCGGTTAAAAATAAATTGCAACGAACAATTCCTTATTTTCCTCGAAATTGTGAGGACTGCATGGATTGCGTTAGTAGATATCGACTTACGGACTTAGATCTTGTGGTAGAAAGATTTAAACGTGAACGATCAATTCAGTATCGAAATTATATGAATATCGTTGAAGAGGCAATTCGTTCTTCTATATGTACTCCATTAACTAAAGAATTTATTGAGCATCAATTCCATTTAGCTTATTTAAATGGTAAGTATGATCTTCTCACTATAGAAACACGTAATAGAAATTATTTCTCAACAGATAACATTACAGTTGATCGATTATTAAAACCTGATGATCAAGGCTTAGATTTAGAATCAGCAGCTATGAATCATGAAGTTCTAGCATATTTTAATTACTTAAATCCTAAAGATCCCAGAGGTTTTTATCAAATTGGATCTGCTTATCGAACTAAACCTTATGACCAATTTAGTCTCAGAGATTTTGAAAGAGTTTTTCATCCAGACCCAAATACTTTTACAGCATTATATGAAGGAATCTCTAGTCGTCGACCAAAACTAATCATTGATACAGATGAATGGAGACAACAAATTATTGATCAATATGGATCAAAAGTTTTACCATCTTTTGAATTTCCACCAAATCCACAGATTCATCAATTACCTTATGAACGAATAGTTCGTTAACCAACGAGATCCTTAATCTGATCTCGAATCTTCGCCGCAGTCTCAAAATCCAAATTAGCTGCAGCTTCTTTCATCTGATTTTCTAAATTCTGAATAATCTTCTCTCGATCCGCAGTTGGAATATCATTAACTGTTAAGATTGGTTGACCAGTTTCTTCTTCAATCTTCTCAATCAATCTTTCTCGCAATGCTTTGGTAATTGGCTTTGGTACAATTCCGTTTTTCTTATTAAATTCTTGCTGATATTCTCGACGTCGATTAACTTCATCAATAGCTAACTGCATTGATTTAGTAATTCGATCAGCATACATAATCACCTTACCCTCGATATGGCGAGCCGCTCGACCCATGGTCTGAATTAATGAAGTTCTGGATCTCAAAAAACCTTCTTTATCTGCATCCAAGATTACTACCAAAGACACTTCTGGCAAATCTAAACCTTCCCGTAATAAATTAATTCCGACTAAAACATCGTACTCACCCAACCTCAATGATTGTAAAATATCTGCTCGTTCCATTGTTTGAACGTCAGAGTGCAAATAATTTACTTTTAATCCCTGCTCTGCCAAATAATCCGACAAATCCTCAGCCATTCTCTTGGTTAAAGTAGTAATCAAAACTCGTTGACCTTTAGCTACTCGTTGTTGTGCTTCCTTCATCACATCAACTATCTGACCTTCGGATGGACGAATCTCAATTTCCGGATCAATAATTCCAGTCGGTCTAATCATCTGCTCAGCAATATTGTCAGGACCAGCTAAAGACAATTCATATTCATCTGGAGTAGCCGATACAAAGATTGCCTGATTAATCCGTCGTTGAAATTCATCAAACTTTAACGGACGGTTATCTAACGCACTCGGTAACCGAAAACCAAAATCAACTAAATTCATCTTTCGAGCTTGGTCACCGTTATACATTCCTCTAATTTGAGGCAAACTAATATGCGATTCATCAACAATAATTAAATAATCTTTTGGGAAATACTCTAACAAGCTATACGGAGTTTCACCCGGTTGCCGCCCATCAAAATATCGAGAATAGTTTTCGATACCATTACAATAGCCATACTCCCGAATCATCTCCAAATCGTAATTAGTTCGTTGTTCCAACCTTTGTGCCTCAACTAATTTACCCTGATCCCTCAATTGCTTTAATCGCATATCCAAATCCGCTTCAATCTGAGCAATACCAGGCTTCAATCGAGCTTCTGGAGTCACATAATGTTTAGCAGGATATAAAGTTACTGTCTGATTAGTTGGAATTGCCTGACCAGTTACTGGATCTAAAGTTGAAACTCGCTCGATAGTATTGCCTAAAAATTCGACTCTTAACGCATGATCAGTATAAGCAGGAAAAATATCGACTGTATCACCCCGAACCCGAAAAGCACCGCGTTGAAAATCTATATCATTCCGTTCATAAAACATCTTGGTCAACATCTTTAAAACAGCTTCAAAACCATCTCTAACTCCAGCTTTCAAATGAAGAATTGCTCCACCGTACTCTACCGGCGAACCTAAGTTATAAATACAAGAAACTGATGCCACTACTACCACATCTCGTCGGGTTAATAATGAAGTTGTTGTTGATAAACGTAATTTCTCAATCTCTTCATTAATTTGGGCATCTTTTTCAATATAAGTATCGGATGATGGAATATAAGCTTCCGGTTGATAATAATCGTAATATGAGACGAAATACTCAACTGCATTCTCTGGAAAAACAGATCGAAACTCTTGAGCTAACTGACCTGCTAAAGTTTTATTATGAGAAACAACTAAAGTTGGCCTGTTAACTGCTTGGATAACATTAGCCATGGTAAATGTTTTACCTGATCCAGTCACCCCGAGTAAAACTTGGCTTTTCTCATTATTATTAATACCAGCAACCAATTTTTCAATTGCCTGAGGTTGATCACCAGTTGGTTTAAAATCGGAAATAATCTTGAAGTCGGACATCTATTTATTCTAACACGAACAAGACCCGAATGCTAATGTTTTTATAATAAACCTACTTCACATTAAACATCGATTTCGGCAATCCGAATTGATAAATTACCGGTAAATTAATGGCAGCTCTACGCACAAAAATAATTGTTTGATCATCAACAAAAACCGGGACCCATTCATCATCTTTAACTCTTTCAACTAAAAATTTCTGAGCCCAGGGAGTTAAATCCTGACGGTTAAAAAAGATCACATTAAAATCATATTTAGATAATTGCTCCTGCCAAACATTATTATTTTCTTGCATCGGAATATAAACATTTCTAAACCAATCAGCTGGATAAGCCTCTGGTCGGTTATCGACGAACACTTTTTCCTTCGGATATAGCTCGTAAGTTAAGAAACTACCAATATCGTAGTTATTAAAAATAGGGCCGATTAACCCATGTTTCTTATAAAATTCAGCTGATGATTCATTCTCCGCTACTAATCCCCAACCAATTCGTTGTTTAGACATCCAATAATTATTATTTAAAATTAGAACAGTTAATAAACTTAATCCCAATAATCCACCCCAAAAATATAATCGATTTTCTTTACTAGCCTTAGGCAGCTGCCAAGAAGATAAATTAAACGCGGTTAAAACCCAACCAATCCAACCAAAAATAGTAAAGTTTCGAATCATCACAAAACTCAACACTAAAATCACACATGAGAGCATTATTTGCCACAAGCTCCACCGCTTAACTTCATCCTTTGGTTGTAGCAGCTTCAAAATCCAACCTAAAACAAACAAACTAACTGCTAAATAGAAATAAGGCAGTACTGGTAAAGGAATAATCTGTTGAACAAACCAAACTGTTTGCTCCTCCAATACTCTATATCCCCGATCAGTATTAATCTTGAACGGCTCAATCAAGCCATTTAAACCCATCGGGTTATATAAACAAACTAATATGCCTACCGCCAAAACACCACTAATCCACCATCTAGTTTTGGCCTTAACTTTTTTCCATCTCAACATCGTATCTAACCAAAACAACCCAATCATCATCCAACCAAAGATAAAATAGATATGCAAATTGACCCACAACCACTGCAATCCAATTAAACCCACTAACCATTTATTCCCGATCTCACCTTGTCTCCAACGCCATAAAACCCACAGAAACACTAGCCAGAGTAAGCTACTAAAGATCTCAGGTCTAATTTCAGCACGATATACAATCAAAGGTAAAAATATTATCCCGGAGAGCAGTCCCCACTCCCATTTGCCGTAACGGCGTATCAGATCAATCGCCACTCCAGCAATTGCTAAATTAATTACGACCAGTAACAAACTTAAACCAGAAAAACCAAATGTTCTATGTACTAAATAAAAGATTATTCCACTCCCCCAATGATGATTTACAAACGGATAATTTGGATAAGTGTAAGAAAATGTATTAGTTAAAAAAACGGTCCCTGACTTCCATGCTTCACGGCCATTAATTAAATGTCTACCTAAATCACTATTTGTTAAATCAATCTGCTGGCTACTTAGCCAAGCAATTGCAATTAACAAAAAAATCATTAAATATTTTGCCCAATTATTCATACTAAAAGTTTACTGTTTGTTGAGGATATTTTCACTCTATCAAACTAGACTATATTTATGAAAATGTTAATTATCAAAGGCAAATTGAAATCCATACCTCGCTCAACCAAACTAAAATTTAATCTCGGAGCTTATACTCTTTACTTATTTGATCGACCAAGCTATCAACACTATCAAACCCCAATTTTTACCAATAGCCATATCACTTCAATTGCTAGAAAAGATCATGGTCAATTAGTCATCTTACAATAATTAGCCTTAGTTAAGACAAATTCTTACTAAATAGTAAATATAAGTTCAAGCATTTTCAACCTATATCTTACTTAAATCGCTTGTATTATTGCGGTTATTTATTTGACCTAATTTTCTATCTAAAGCTATAATCATTTTCGGCCTTATAATTACTTGCTATGGAGCTACTGACCCAAACTCACTTTAAAACCTTTTTTATTACCATGCTTATGGTTATGCTAATGGTAGTTTTACCCAAACTAGGCTTTAAAATATCTAACCCCTCCACTTTAGCTACATTAGACCAAATTAAAATTAAAATCCCTCAAATAATTAATAATTTTTAGCGTATTATTAGAATGAATTCACACAAATTAAAAAGCCAATTTTTGAATATGTATGATATAATATGATCATGAAAACAAGCCCAATTGGAATTGTCGGTTATGGTGTTGTTGGTAAA
>CAYTXH010000018.1:0-13343 GCA_964441115.1 uncultured Gammaproteobacteria bacterium
AAAATGAAAATTGCTACTAAAGGTAAATGGCTATGGTCTCGAACCATCGGATCAACTTTAGTTGGATAAGCTATCGATGCTACTATGTTTATGTTTATCGCTTTTTGGGGTGTACTCCCTTGGGAATTATTTATCTCGGTCGGGATTAGCGGTTACTTATTTAAATGCGCTGTAGAAACAGTCTTTACCCCAGTCACATATGCAGTTGTTACTTGGTTAAAACATCAAGAAAAAGAAGATTATTACGATACAAAAACTAACTTCAATCCATTTAAATTAAGTTAAAATTTTAGAGAGGTTTAGCAGAAGTCGAAGCTACTTTAGGAGAAGCTGTTGCCGGTTTTGGCATGGTAGTTTCTTTCATCATCATTCGGGTATCAGCAGTCTTGTCAGCCATTGCCCCTTTCCAAGACTTGTAAACAGTATCTATATCTTTTCGAGCAATCTTCAAGCTAGCTCTAGCTGTATCTAAACTTCTTCGAGCTTTTTGGAGAACTGTTCTATTAGCTGGATAACCTGTCGGTTGTAATGGTAAAACACTATTCTCTAAAGTTACAATTTCAGTTTGAGCTGTTGATAATTGCTTAGCTAAATCATCTAAAGCTACTCTCCAACTTTTAACATTTGTACCAGCTGCAGAAGCCTCGTTATAACTCATCTCTAATTTAGCTGAAACTGTTGCCATTTTTTCTGTCTGTAACCACATCTGATCTGCAGCTACAATAATTTGAATCTTAGGCACAATTAAAGCGTAAACGCGATAATCATCACTAATCTCTTTAACATGAGTTCTTAACATCGCAATATCAGTATCAGCCACAATTTTGGCTTTTAAATCTGTTAACCCACTAATTTCATCAGTAATCTCTTTAGCTAACGCGGCTTTATTAGCATTTGATAATTTCATACTGCTATTTAGATCCAACATTAATTGATTTAGAGTGTTTAATCTGCGATCAATTTCTTTAACCCCCTTAGCTCTAAATGCCTCCATTTTGGCATTAACAGCCGGTTTAGCACTACTCGTTGCAGTTGCTCCAGAAGTAGCCTCACGAGATCTAGAAACGACTGATGTTTGAGCTAGAGCAGCACTTGGTGTAGCTAAAACAACTAATAAGGCGATCAATACTAATAGTGAATTTCTCATTCCTTCAAATCTCCCTGTTTATCAGCTAATCCTTGATCAGCTTTAGTTAATGCACTATCAAGACTTGTTAAATCTTTATCTAACGAAGCAACCATTTCATCAACTGTAGCTTCTTTTTTGACCGGTGCCATTGCAGGAGTATCAATTGATTCTGGAGCTGGTGGAGGAGTAGCAACATCTGCTACTGGAGCAGGAGATGATTCTGTTACAGCAGCCTGTTCACCCGACGGCTTCATAAATAAAAATGCGCCTAATAATCCACTAATGATGACTACAACTATTACACTGACAGCAATCCAAATTTTATGGCCTGATCCTCGATGAGCTGAAGCGGTAATCACCTCAGCAGGAGTCGCTCCTGAAGCAACAGCTGGACTAGCATTTGGTGTAGCAGCAGGTGTTGTTGGGGTCGAAGTTCCAACCGGTGTTGAGGTCGATTCAGCTCCAGGCGCAGGTGGTGCTACTGGTTCTGGATTACTAATATTTGGCGGTGTTGTTACTACAATCGGTGTTTGTTCTGCTACTGCACTAGGTTCAGCAGCTGGTGCTGGCGCAGGTGGTGGGGTTGGAGTCGAAGCAAGTGGATCAGGTGCTGTTGTAGGTGCAGGAGTTGGAACAGAATCAGATGCCATTCCAGGAATGGTTGTTGGTGGCGTATCTGAACCAGTAGCAGTGGGCAAGCTTGAAGACCCGGCAGGTTTGTCTTCCATGTTTATGAGCTTATCAAAACTGGATATCTTTCGTCAAGAAAAAATAGATTTTAGCTTAAAAAATGACTAGCAATTGCATAAACTTCCAGTGGAGCACCGGGATTGACCTCAACCTGTTCAATCGATCTTAAAATATCGCGTGCGGCATTAATTTGTTCAAAAGTCTCATTTCCAGATTCGTTATCAACTACCTTTTGAGCTCGGGCACGCATCTTAGCTCGATAATCATCATTGGCAAAAACCTGCTTCAATAATTGATAATAATTCTCATTCTGATCACCATCCATACCTTCAGCTATTTGCCGTAACTGATTTCCTAATGGCAAATCTAGATTCAAAGTCGATAAATCTGCTGGTTTTGGTTCAGATGCAGTTAGTTCTACCACTTGTTGAGTATCAACCTGATTTGACGACTCCTCTACTGGTTGTTGTACCACAGCCTCAGTAGTGGACTGATGAGGCACCTCAGATCCAAATAAATGAACTTCCCCTACTGACTCTACTGGCTTAGCGGCCTCTGGAGAATTTTCTCCACTATTTACTGGCACTGAAACCTCATTCACTAACGGATTATTTGCCGGTGTCGATTCAACTGTCGGATGTTGCGCCACGATCCCGGCTGTATCACTAGACCAAGAATTTGTCGGAACATTAATCTCAGTAGGGGAGTGAGTGGGCATTTCGGCAACTACTTCATGCGTCACTAATGTGTTTTGTGTTGGATCAAATTCCACTCCAATTTCAGATAATAAATCACCAACTAATTCTAAATCTGTTTCTAACTCTTCTCGATGTTCTGCAATCTGATGCAATAAATTAAGCTGCTCAATAAATAACTCATTCGATCCAGCAGTTAAAGTTGACTGACTTAGTCGGATGTAATTATCTCGAGCTTTTTTATATTCTGTAACTAACCAATGGAGATTAGTAAAAACTCTTTTAGCAGCATTTAGAACTAGTTCATCAGCATTAATCTGATTTTGTTTAATCCAAACAGCTACAGCATCGATCTGAGCTTGAGATGGGTTAGATGAGATTAACTCCCACTGTTTTAACTGATCTTCAAAAGAATTCTCCATCAATTAATACTAATCTAAGTCCTAGTAACCCTGTCAATGATGATTCTAGCTCCAACCAAAGTTTTGAGTTAAAATCAGAAAGATGATGTCCCTCCAATTGCGAATCTTTTTAGTATTAACCATTATTTTTAGTAGCTTATTTTTAGCTGGACCGATTCAAGCCAGAACTACCCCTGAAGACATCGTTAACTCTAAACGAGAAGCATATCAGGCCAAAGTTAAAAATTATTCTCCCACCCACCAACAACAATTAGAATCGATGTCCAAGCAAATTGCGGCAGTTAATCAACGCCAATCTAAAGAATTAGAAAATATCATGATACGCCAAGGCGAAATCTTAAATGAATACAAACGCCGTGTCGCCCCAAATAGTGAAGATTGTGCTGCTTACGGCTGTACAAGCAAGGCTGATCCGCTTCAATACGCTAGATATTACATTACTTATGCTCACGAAGCTGTCGCTTATCAAGCCGCCAAAATCTATATTATCGAGTTAAGCTCTGAAGCTAATATCAAACAAGACTCTTTAAGAACAATCTCCACTATGGAAGCTGATCTTCAAGGCTTACGTACCAAAGTTTCGATGTCTCAATCTCTAATCGCTAAATTAGTTAAAAACCAATGAAATACTTTCTATACTTACTACTATTTTTATTCATAGCCGCAGTTTGCGTCATTCTAATAATTAGCTATTTAAATAGGGGAGTGGGTCAATCGTTAGTTGACTCCTCCGCCAGACCATCAGCGACAGCTTTGGCTACTCCAACACCTATTCCCACCCCAACGCCACAACCAATTAATAAAAATACTCAACTAGAGGAGACCCTAAATTCTTTAACATTACCCGACCTTAAAACAGATATCGACACTCTTGAACAACAAGCCAATCAATTCTAGTTAGCGATAAGTTGCTGCGTTATTTTCATGCTCTTCTAAAGTTCTGGCGTAATAGGAATTTCCCTGCGAATCATGATAGTAAAAAACATACGGAGTAGAGGGGTCAGCATTAGCAACAGCTCTTAAACTAGCTAACGACGGATTACAAATAGGACTTGGCGGTAACTCTGAGGTCAAATATGTATTGTAGTCAGATTTAACATTCTGATAATCTTCTCGAGTAATCGGCTGCCAGAATTTAAATTCTTGCCGTTTATCACCGGATGCTAATTGCTGACTATCATTGGCATACTGGACAGTTGCATCTGCATCCAATTTCATTCCCATCTTCCATCTTTTAACTAAAATACTCGCTACTTCAGTTCGAACTTTCTCAGATCGACCTTCTCGTTCTACAATTGACGCCATAATTACTGCCTGTTGTGGTGTTAAACCTAGCGCTTTAACTTTATCCTGCAAACTTTGATCAAATCGTTGTTTGAAAGTATTTTTCAAAATTGAAACTACATCTGCCATTGTCGCTTCTTTATTAATTAAATAAGTATCAGGAAACATATATCCCTCTTCGGCAAGTTTAATAAATTCATCACCGTCTAAGCCTAATTCAGCCTCAATTCGATTTGCCATCTGTTCAACCCGCCAACCCTCAATTAAAGTCACCCATTGATCTATCGCACCAGCTTTTAACTTATCCACAATCTGACTATAGCTCATTGCTGGTGATAACTTGAAATCTCCAGCCTGAATTGTTCCAGCTGCACCAGAGTTCTTAAGATGCCACTTAAATGCCATCTCAGACCTAATTAATCCAGCTTGTTTTAAATTTGCCACAATTGATTCAGTTGATTCACCTTTTTGAATTACAAACGCTTTGACCTTGGTGTTATTTTTATCCACCGGGGAGTTCAAAAATTGCCAATAAAAAAAGGGGAGACCCAATAAAAAGAGGATAACTATAATTAATACTAACCATCTCCAAGGGGACTTCCGATTACCTCTAGCCATTTAATTTTCCTCCTTGATCTAAATAATCTTGTAAAATAATTGCTGCTGCCTGAGCATCATCACTTCTACGCTCTCCTCTTTTTTGCCCTATAGTTATCATATTTTTCACGGCGTGAAAACTAGACAATGTTTCAGTAGTTTTTGTAGTTTTTACTATAAGACTCATAGCACTACTCCACTCCTCGACCATCCGCTTTGATTCTCCACTCTCAGCTTGACCCACTACAATTTCATCAATTTCTTCAACTTCCACAATATGTTTCATTTTTTGGATTGCATCTTTTAAACCAGTCACCTCTATCACCTTCCATGGCCTGGCTAATTCACCTTCAGACAAAGCTAAACCGATTTTTCTTTTGCCGTAGTCGACTCCTAAATATTTCACTGATCAAATTTAACACATTCATTGATCAGCCATCAAATTTTTCACCATTAATTTAGTTTGCTAGTTTCGCCAGCACGATTAGTCTTTTAGTCTGTAATCCTGGCGGCACACAAGTCATCAGACTTAAATATCTTCCACTATCATCTGGTGGATCAACCACCCAAGTTTCCTTAGGATCAACAACACGAACTCCAGTTACTTTATAGTTGTAATGAGTTCCTCCAGCGATTACTAAAATATCATCACCTTTTTTAATTTTTGGTAAATTAGCAAAAATCGCTTTATAGTTATTCTGTGTAAACAACTGATTTAATGATGAATGTCCAGTAATAAAAGCATTTCCGCGTTCCCCAGGCAAAGCTGATCCAGGTAAATGAGCTAATTGCTGCTCAAAATCATTACTATCAACTTTGACAACTGCTTTAGCTAGATTAATTGACGGAATAGTAATGCTAAATTCTGAATAGCCAACATTTACCTCTCTATGATTATTTGAAACTAATGCTGGAAAACTGTTCACATTCTCTACAGAAACTCCCATCACCTCACCTCTATCACCACTTGGATCAGCTAATACCATATTCTGGTTATATGCAGAGACTTCCCATAATTTATAGGACAGCAGGGGCATCGCAATCTGGACCAACATAAACACACCAATTGCTAGCATTGAAATCGCAATTATTCTAAAAAACATATAGGCAGATTAAACCAGCTAACCGCAGTCCGCTTACCGACTACTGCTAAACAATTTGCTTGACGGTCAGCCGAAGTCGGTAGACATTATGCAAATCACTTGGCTGTTACACTCACATTAATATTTTTTGTCATCCAAGGCAATCTTTTCATAAAGCTTGGAGCAACATTCGGAGTAATCACTATATCTGTACCAATCACATTTTCAATCTTTGATCGGAGGATTTGATTTGCTTCATCTTCACTCTTACCAGCAATTTGTTTTTTAATCTCTTCTTGATTTACTTTTGGTACTAATTTAGCTTTAAATTTAGCAGTAAAAATTAATCTTCCATCACTCTCAATTTTTGAAACCGCTGATTGAGTTTCAGCATCAGCTAAATTCAAATCATAGTTGTCTGGAACCTCAGTTGATACTGACTGATTGATCATCTTTCTTAAATCAGCATCGGAAAAAGCCGTTCCTTTATAAGCCACAGTAGCAGTTAAACTAAATTCACTCGCTTGATCATTAACTTTCTTGGAATAATCAGTTCTCGCAACCTCCTCAATCAACCCATCTTCTAATACTCTCTGATCTCCAGTTAGCTTACCTTGCAATTCGTCTTTAGCCTTCTTTCTTAAATCTGATGTTAATTGAGCCAACAATCGCTTCTGATCATCAGCAGTGACGACACTAATATCTTTGCTAGTTCCCCCAGTTAAAGCTGTATCAACTGAAGCAATCACTTGATCAGCATTAAAATTAGCCAAGTTCAAATTAGTCGCACTTGGAATATTACTTTCTGGACCAATTGCTGACGCAGTAATCCCTACGGCTTCTGATTGACCAGGTTTAATTACTTCGCTAAAACCTGGACCAGGTGTCGAAGACTTTGAAGCAATTTGGACAGCAGTATCTAAGACAAATTTCAAACCACCACTACTAGTCAAAACTGTTCCTTGAGAGAAAGATTTTGGACTATCTGTCTTGTTGTAAATAATTACTTTACCTTTAGCCGGATCACCTATCTGCTTTTTACCTGTAGCATTCCCCTTTGCAGTATCACTAATTGTTGTTTGAATAATTTGACCTGGGATCTTCAAACCAGCTTCATCAACTGCAGTTACAGCTGGATCTGCAATTACCTGAGCTTGACGATCTAAAGTTTTCGCATCTACAAATACTGAAACTTCGCTCTTAATCATCGACATATAACCAAAAATTAAACCAACTAAAATAATTACTGGAATTAAGACCACTAGCCAACCACTCTTTAACCAATTTCTCCAACCGGAAAGCGCTGCCATTAAACCATCAACAGAAAAATTCATACCACCAAAAGCAGCTTTAGCAGGCAAACCATGATGAGCTTTAACAGGTGGCTGATAATGTTCTCTAACAGCTACTTCATTACTCCCAAATTCTGAATCAAATTCATCAGATGGAAGTTCATCCCCTTCAACATTTGCAATATTATCAACCTCTTCTTGAGCGGTAATATCACCAGCGACGAATCCAGCGGCAGCCATCTCATTATTTTTTAGTTTACCTTTAACGGGTTCATCTACAGGCAAATGCTTGGTATGCGAAGTAGCAACCGGAGTACTGTTTTTAGTTAAAGGTCGATATACAACATCGGGTTCAATCTCTGAAGCACCAGCAAAACAAATTGATTGAATCGCTAAACTCTGATCCAACAAATCAATCTTTGGTAAATGTAAAAATGGTAATTTCGCCATCCAAGGATAAGCCGTTAGCTTCTCTTTAATACCAGTCATCGACTCTTGACCAAAGACTAAAATTCTTGACGGCAACACTTCAACTTCATCAAATAACAGTAATCCCTTTTCAATATCCTTAGCTAAATCATCCCCTCTTTTAACTTCTCGACTACCAGCAATTTTGCCGGTTTTAATAACACTAACAATTAAAGGTTCTGTGTAGTTCACTAAAACTGCAGTTAAAGGCACACCGGTTTGTTTTTGTAAAAAATGACTAATGGCATGCGAGGCAGAAACATAAGCTAATGGAGAAAGATCTAAATCTTTGGTTAATTTTTGCAAAGTTTCTAAATATTCAGGTTTTAAATTATCATCTTGCAACCAAAAGTCTGGCACTCCGAATAATATTTTTGCTGGATCATACGGCAAATCCGCTAAAGCTTGATCTAAAACTCGAGTAGCAGCTTCAACTAACTCAGCCTGAGATTCATATTTGGTATAAGCCGTATTTAAAACTTGGAGCTGTGTGCCATGAACTAACCATAATGCCGCAGCTACTTTATCTGGATTTATTTCTAAGGCAAAAATAGCCTCACTTGGAGTCGGTTTCTTGAAAAAAGGTAATCCTTTGGGCAGCCAGTCTTTAAAATTCATAACAACTATTCCGTTCTACGGACTAAACTATCGTAACACTCAAAGCTAAAGATAGCCAGTGTAAATGTAACAATTATTTTATCATATATGGGGGATTCGCTAATTAATCTTACCTAGTAGAAAAACGGGATTTAAATTTTCGACGCGGTCGTAAATCATGATAGTAAGCTAAGTCAAAAGCCTGAGGTGAAGACTTACTAAATTTTTGTTCTTTAGGCTGATCAAATTGACTAATCGCCCATAAGATTGCCGGTAATAAAAGTAATGGAATTAGCCACCATCCATCAAAATCTTCGCGTGGGGTAAAATACTCAACAGAATTTCTAGGTGTGATTGCTTCAACAGATGCCACACCATCCATTGATTGAGCTTGTACTGGTTGAGCAATTAACATAACTAGCGTTAGCACAGTCATCACGCCCCCTCTCCATAGATTACTAATTTTAAGATTATTGATCATAAAGTTATATTAATCCTCTAAAATTAACTATTAATCAAAACTTGGTAAGATCCCGGTGAGAAAAATAAAGGCAAACAATTACTTTTTTTAAGCTAACCAGTTATAATTCCAGCATGACATCAGCAGATATCAGACAAAAGTACCTACAATTCTTTGAGAAAAATAATCATAAAATCATCCCTTCAGCTTCTGTCGTACCTGAAAATGATCCCACTACTCTCTTTACTAGCTCCGGCATGCAACCTATGGTTCCTTACTTATTAGGAGAAGTTCATCCAGAAGGGAGACGAATTGTTGACTCCCAAAAAACTTTCCGTTCTCAAGATATCGATGAAGTTGGCGATAACCGCCACGATACTTTTTTTGAAATGCTAGGCAACTGGTCACTGGGAGACTACTTTAAAGAACAGCAACTTCAATGGTTTTTCCAGTTCTTAACTGAAGACATGAAAATTGATCCTCAAAAGATATATGTTTCAGTTTTTATCGGAGACGAAAAATATCAGTTACCTAAAGACACAGAGGCTGCTGAAATTTGGAAAAAACTTTTCGCTACAAAAAATATTATCGCTAAAGAAGTTGAGCTAGGAAGTGAAGCTCATGGATCAGAAGTTGGGATGCAAGGTGGTCGAATTTTTTATTACGACGCTAAGAAAAATTGGTGGTCTCGTGCCGGCACACCGGATACTATGCCTGCTGGTGAACCTGGCGGACCAGATTCAGAAGTTTTTTATGAGTTTTCTGATGTTGAACACGATCCTAAATATGGTCAAAATTGCCATCCTAATTGTGATTGCGGACGATATTTAGAAATCGGTAATTCTGTTTTTATGCAGTATCAAAAAACTGCTGACGGTTTCAAAGAATTACCACAAAAAAATGTTGATTTCGGTGGTGGCTTAGAACGAATTCTGATGGCCAGCAACGATCAACCTGACATGTTCAAATTAGACCTTCATTGGCCAATTATCGAAAAAATCCAAGACAAGTTAGGCATTAGCTATGATGATCATCAAATTAATTTAAGAGTTATTGCTGATCACATCAAAGCTGCCACCTTCTTAATCAAAGATGGTGTTATCCCTTCTAACAAACTTCAAGGATATGTCCTCCGTCGCTTACTCCGACGCTCCGCTGTCAAAATAAATGCTATTAAAGAAGGATCAATGGATGTTCTCTCAACTTTAGTTGATCCAGTCATCGATATTTATCAGGGAACTGGTTATTTCGAAGTTGGCGATTGGGACCACATTCGTCAGATTATTGAAGAAGAAATAAATAAATTTCAAAAAACTCTAAAACAAGGACTAAAAGAGGTCGCTAAACTTTATGAAATTGATGGTAAAAAAGCTTTTGATCTTTATCAAACCTATGGTTTTCCACTTGAATTAACTGAAGAACTTTTCCGTGATAAAGGCCAAACGATCGATCAAGAACAATTTTACGCTGAGTTTGAAAAACATCGCTCACTCAGCCAAACTTCAGCTAAAGGAATGTTTAAAGGCGGTCTTCAAGATCACTCCGATGACACTAAAAAACATCACACCGCCACACATTTAATGAACCAAGCTCTGCATCAAGTTTTAGGTGACCATATTGTTCAACGCGGTAGTTATGTCTCTGCTGATAAATTAAGATTCGACTTTAATCATCCTCAAAAATTAACCGAAACTGAAATTCAACAAATTGAAGAAATAGTTAATCAAAAGATTAGTGAAGATCTACCAATGACTTATGTCGATTTACCAAAAGATCAAGCTTTAAACTCTAATGCTCTCCATGCTTTTGGTGAGAAATATGGCGACACAGTCAGAGTTTATTATATCGGTCACGATTTAGAATCTGCATGGTCTAAGGAGTTTTGTGGTGGACCTCACGTCGATCACACTGGTCAACTAGGGCAGTTTAAAATCACTAAAGAAGAATCTGCTGGTGCTGGTATTCGACGCCTCTACGCTACAGCTATTTAATCTATTTTCATTGCTTACAATAAAATAACAAGCTGAAAATATTTCTAATTCTAGTTTTTTGACCCTAACTATTTCTAAAAAAATTAATTGCTCTTCTTAATATAGATTCTCTGTTTGGGAATTCATAAACCTCTAAACCCACCTGAGTACCGATATATAAATCTTTTGGCAGTCTAGCCAATTTATTATCCAAAGCTTTAGTTGAATCCTCTCCTCTTGGTTTTATAAAAACATTTCCATCAATAGTTCTACCTAACATCTGAACTTCTTCTAAACTATCCAAATCTAAAAACAACGGTCGGCTCACTCCATATCCAAACATCCACTCAGAATTAGTCGGTGTATAACCCATTTTCTGTTTAGCCATCATCTGTCCTTCCGACATCTCCATCTGAGATAAACCGTATTTTAAACCACAATAATCCATAACTCGATCATATCTAAATTTTTCACCACCTTTAATTAATCCCCCTGCTTTAGCTAAACTTCTGAGAGATCGGATAGTATCAGTTTTTATATCGTTCCGTAAAACTGCTGCCATTTCCTTAATCGACTCTGGAGGAATAACATCTAAATTAGCTATTAACCCTGTAAAAATAGTACCCCGAGTAAGACCTCTCAATCGATGATATTCATCTTCAGGAAATATTTGATAATGAATACTTGGGGTAAGAATTGTCTCCGGAGGCATAAATAAATTTAGTGTCTAACCTCATGGGAGTTAATAAAATCGCCAATTTGCTTTTTATTTGCTAAAGCATCAACTAATTGTTCTATTGCTGTTTCTAACCGTTCTAACCTCTCTATAATCTCAACAAATTCAACTTCACGGTTAATTTCCTGAGTTTCTAACTCTTTTTTTAATTTTTTAGAAGACCCATCTAATAATTTCTTTATTTGATCTAATTCAGTCTTAGTTAACATGGCGTTAGTCTAGCCAGTTATTAACCAACTGTCAATCTAGCGCTGTTTTTTCTGCAGTTTTTGAAATGCTAGAATCATCCACATCACCACATTAGCAAAAGTCCCTGCCGCCCCTAACCATAAGTTAAGTGTGAGATTAGTCACTGTAATAATAAATAAACAAATCGCCATCAAAATGGACGTCTTAAAGTGAGGCTTCTCTTTACTATAAATACTCGGCAACAATGCCAAAGCTAAAGTTAATTGAACTACAAAAAAAACGTAATCTTGCCACATTTGTTCAAAATAACACACCAAGACAATCAATTACTACTTCATATATACTAAGTGTATGAAACTTCACCCAGATTACCTTCGCTCATTAATGTTCGGGTTAGAAGATGCTTTAGTCTCTACTACCGGGGCAGTTATTGGCGTAGCTGCCGGCTCTCAAAACCGAGATATTATTCTATTAGCCAGCTTTGTTTATATTTCTGTCGAGGCCTTATCTATGGGTGCTGGTCAATATCTATCAGAAAGAGCTGTACATGAATTAGAAAGTCGCACTAACCACCCTCACACTGATAATCTCATTACCGGAAGTGTCATTATGTTTATTGCTTACTGCTTTGGAGGTTTAATCCCTACACTACCATTTTTACTATTACCTCTAGCTATTGCCATTCCATGTTCTTTAACTGCAGCTTTTATTTCGTTATTTATCCTCGGCTATGCTAAAGGAAAATTTGTTAAAATCTCTGCCACAAAAAGCGCTCTCGAAATGCTAATAATTGGTGGATTGGCTGCGTTAATTGGAGTTGGTGTTGGATACTTATTAAAAATTTAACGTTTATTAATTATCTTCTTAGCTACTTTAGAGATAGTATTTTTAACTACTAATCCTAACAAACCTGAACTAATTAATTTCACTGGAGCTTTAATATTGCTGGTAGTTTCTTCAACATTTTCTAATATCCGATCAACTTTTTGACCTACTTGACGAGCCTTAATTGCTAACACCACCATCATTACCCCCAAAGCAATGAGTAATAAAATCAACATTACTACTAATACAAATGTTGCCCACTCTAACGGTGTCATAGTTATATTATACCTCATTGAGAAAAGTTACGGGATATTACCAAGCTTTTTCGTTTATTTCTTCACAAAAACGGTCTTCTCTACCTTAGAAGTTTGGCCAAATTTACTGGTAGCTATAATCACTAATAAATTGTTCGATTCTGATAATTTTACTTCTTCTTTAAAATTACCCTGATTATCTACACCAATTTCCTGATTATTGACTGCCACTTTAACTTCAGGATCAGTCTTTCCCTCCACCATTACCTGAGGAATATCTACTGATTGCTGATCAACTGGACTTACTACCACTAACTGCGGCGCCCCTACATATTGTCGGTATTCAAACCATAAATAACCAAAAAAGCTCAAAACAATCGCCATAATCACCACGGATAAAACTTTCGAGGGAGTAACTCTGAATCGCTTTTTCTCAATTGGATTAGCAAAACTCTTCATCACCACTGGGGGATGCTTTCTCGCCTCGTAATCACGTCTAAACAAAGCTAGTAATTTTTCCGTATTTAAACCCAAGAATCTTCCGTAATTTTTGATAAAACCCTGAATAAAAGTCGCTGGTGGTAATCGATCATAGTTATTTTCTTCCAATGCCTGAATTAATTCTTTACGGATCTTGGTATGTTTTTCGACAT
>CAYTXH010000018.1:13353-13760 GCA_964441115.1 uncultured Gammaproteobacteria bacterium
AGTGTTTCATAATTATCATACTTTGTTAAAGCACCATCATTTATACAATCATCATATTGTTTTTCGACATCTTCTAAAGTATAAAATTGACTTTCGCGAGTTTCTCTTAAAAATTGACCAACTGATTTCATGTGCCAATTTTAGCTGAAGTTGGCTCAACTCACAAGCAATCCATCCATTATGATCTGTTTATACCCAATTGACTGACAATTTAAAATTGATATCATTAGGCCATGCCCGATTCTGCTGATTTAACCAACTCTAATTTACCCCCAGTCGGCGATCCTACCAAAGCTGAGAAGTATATCGATCACTTAATTAATCTTCTGAAATGGGATAAAGCTAATGTTACTCACACTGATTCCAAAAAGCATAATTCTAGCATGCAAGATCACTACAGAATCAAC
>CAYTXH010000018.1:13770-20789 GCA_964441115.1 uncultured Gammaproteobacteria bacterium
ACACTAACCAAAATCTATATGTTTTGTTATTCACTAATGTTAGCCATCTAAAAAATGGTCAAGCCGATCAAGCCATTCTCTCCTACCTCTACTTACACGAACCAACTTTTCGTAAGTTTAAAACTGCTGTTGAAAATCACTTTGAGAGACTTCGTCGAGAAGCTGAAGAACGCCGCTTTAAAACTGCTATGCAACCAATCGACGACTATATCTCTAAAGCCATAACTCAAGCAGAAATTGAGCAAGATAAAAAACTAGCCGAAGAACAAGCGGCTGAAGTTCCATTTGTACCGAAACCTCTAGTCAATTAGTTTATAACTGTCAAAAGGAGTATAATACGCCTGACAGATGAAAATTGAGGAATATGCCAGATTATCACGACAGGTTGTGACAGTTGAAGATTATTCAGCTGAACTACTTAATGCCGAAAATTTCGCTTATCAACAAACCATGGAAACTCTTCAGGCAATTGCTGCTGAGTTTGGAGCCTTTAACAAAGGTTTTATTGAAACCAGAACTAACCTAAAACCAATCGTTACAGTTAATTCTTTGGGAGAAGAACTTCAACCAATGGATCCTAACGCCAATCCAGATCGATTAGTCAGATATTCAGTTAGCTACATTCCTAACAATAGTAATACCCCAATTCCTTCCATCACCTCTGGAAGTAACATTCAATCAAAATTCGTTGATCCAACTTGGCATCCAGATACTAAACTTCGCGTCGATTTAGCTGTTAATTATCCATACAACGGCCGGCAACACGTTGGTGGAGCCGAAGTCCGCCCAGTTGCTTCGTTTACTATTAATGGTCTGGTAAATAAAGAAATTTACGATCGAACAATTGGAATTAAAGCAGTCCTAGGTCGTTATCCTCAACTAGGACCGGAGGGTTTATCAATAATTACCGCTTATTTAGATCGAGCCAATCCATCCGCAGGAGCTGAACTAACTGAAGAAATTTTGAAATTAATTTATCCTTTAATCGACACTAAAAATCATCAAGCACTAGCTACCCCAGAAACTCAGGCTATTGGTTGGAGACAAAGATTATTGGGTCGAAAAAATTAGTAGTTATTCTGTTGATCGGCAGCAGCTCCGGCTTCACTCCCACTTCCACCTTGAAGATAAGCATTTAAATTATGAACTTGAACTTCGCGTGGTTTTGAACCTTGTCCCGGTCCAACTAATCCTGCTTCATTCAATTCATCTAAAATTCTAGCCGCCCGTGCATAACCAACTCGTAATTTTCTCTGTAAAAATGTTGCTGACGCTTGATCTGAACCCGCAATTGCTCGAACTGCATCTTCAAACAAATCATCTCGATCTCCGATATCTCCACCAGAATCAGCACCCCGACCCTTAGCAATCTTACCTACTGGCATCTCTGTGACTTCAGCAGCATATTGAGGAGCAATACCAACTTCTCGCAAATATTTAACTAAACCATTAATCTCAGCATCTTGAATATAAACACCTTGCACCCGCATTGGTTTGGACGCATCCGGAGGCATAAACAACATGTCTCCACGTCCTAGCAATTTCTCAGCACCTTGACCATCAATAATAACCCGAGAATCAATCATCGAAGCTACGTTAAAAGCAATTCTTGAAGGAATATTCGCTTTCATCAAACCAGTGATAACATCAACAGAAGGTCGTTGAGTGGCCACAACCAAATGAATACCAGTTGCCCGAGCTAACTGAGCTAAACGAGTAATCGCATCTTCAACTTCAACTGGCGCAAACATCATCAAATCAGCTAACTCATCGATGAAGATCACAATATTTGGCAAAGATTGAAAACCAGACATCTCATTATAACCTTGAATATTTCGAACCCCAACTGATTGGAAAAGTTTGTAACGATTATCCATTTCTTTACATGCCCATTTTAAAGCTGACAAAATCTTCTCTGGGTCGACAATCACTGGTGCTAATAAATGAGGAATATTATTGTAATTCGACATTTCCACTCGTTTAGGATCGATCAAAATTAGCTTTAATTCATCTGGTGAATTTCGGAATAATAATGAAGAGATCATCGAGTGCATCATCACTGACTTACCTGAACCAGTTGTTCCGGCTACCAAACAGTGTGGCATTTTATCGATATCAACAATCACCGGATGAGAACCTGTATCTTTACCTAAACAAACAGCCAATTTCGACTTATGTTTAGCCATCTCACTTGAAGCCATGATTGATTTCAAAGTCACAACTTCTAGTGTCTGATTTGGCACTTCAATACCAACTAAAGATTTACCTGGGATCGGAGCTTCGATACGAACAGTTCCAGTTCTGGTCGCTAAAGATAAAGCGATATCATTTTGTAAATTAGCAATCTTTTGAATCTTAGTTCCAGAGGATAATTCTAAAGCATACTGAGTAACTGCTGGACCACCATTAACTTCAGCCACTCGAGCTTGGATACCAAATGAATCCAAAGTTGCTTCAATCTTTTGAGCGTTTTTCTTAACATCACCCCGATCAGCTGGAGCACCAGATTTATCTGACAAAATCGATAACGCTGGATATTTCCAAACTCGTGCTTGTCCAGCCACTGAAGTAATCAATGTTTCTGGTAAAACTGATTCTTTCTTTTGTTCAACTCTCTTATCCAAATTCAGCTTTGGCATAGCCTTATCATCAACTCCAGAGATTTTCATTGGACCTTGATCTAAATGAATTGCCATTGGTTTATCACTACCAAATTTTGGCTTCGGTAACTTAGAAACTCCCTCGCCCATTTTGGCAGCCGCTCCAAATAATTCAGTAATTGAAAGAGATAACATCACTACTAAACCAATTGCTAAAACAATAATTAAAGTTAAACCAGCTAATAAACCTGACATTAAAGTGCTTAACTCTCGCCAAATAAACCGTCCAGCTTCCCCACCGATAGCATTATCCGCACCAGCTGATAATGCCATTACCGCAATCATCACAGTAATAAAACCAACTAAAACATTTAACTGAGCAATCCTCCATTTTTTACCCATTAAAACAATGGCAATTAAAATAAATAGCAACGGACTAAAAACAAAGGTCCAACCAATTGTTTGATATAGGGAATTTCGAATAATGCCTAAACGATAATCAGTTGTAAATAATGAAGCTAGAGAAAGTAAAGCTAAAATACAAGAAACGAGTACACCAACACTAATCACCGCTTTGGGCTTAAGAGAGAATTTTGGCAGTTTATAGGCAGATTTTCTACGAGCCATTTTACTTATATATTATAACACAACTATGGGGCTAACTATTCCTACTTAGTGCTAAATTAGTATACCAGATATTGTGCCCAGTAACGCAATTTAAATTACCACTTATATACATTCCAATCAAATCTTGTCCAGCTTGAATAATATCTTTTAACTTTATTTACACAAAATCAAATTTGAATCATCTAAAATTATTATTTAATGGTAAAATCTGACTGAATATGGAACGACCAAAACTCTTTGAAGAATTTATTAACACATTAGAAATAATTGATCATTTACCAAAACCTGCCGAAAATGAACCTGCTTTACTTGCTTGTCCTAGTTGTCATCAATTGACATTAAAACCTATAGACTTCGGAGTGGTTTGCACTAATCGGTTAATCTGCACATACGGATATAGCGATCTATCCTAATTACAAATTCACCACAATTGGCAGAATCATTGGCCGGCGATTAGTTTCTTGATAGAAGAATTTCTGTAGATTGTTCTCTATTTGACTACGCAAATATTTCCAATCCCATGACTGATTATCTCGTTTTTGATAATCTCTCATCACACTTTTAACTACATCCAAACCAGCATCTAGCAATCCCCCAGATTCTTTTTCAAAAACAAAACCTCGAGAAATAATCTCAGGATCACCCGCTAATCTTCGTTGTCGATCCAATGGCAGCACGACTACGACTACTCCTTCTTCACTCATCACTTGGCGATCTCGAAGCACAATATTCCCAACATCACCAACCCCTAAACCATCAACATAAACATTTTGAAGTTCCAATTTACCAGCTTTTCTACAAAAATCCCGACCAATTTCAATCGCTTCACCATCATCAATAACAACTACTTGATCCTGTTTCATTCCCAAACTTACCGCTACATTACTGAAAGCTTTAATATGCCGATAAGAACCACCAATGGGCAAGACAAATTTTGGTTTAGCCAAACCTAACATTAGTTTTACTTCCTCTTGAGAAGCATGTCCTGAAACATGAAGATCTGATTCAAAAGCAGAAGCATAAACTGTACAACCAATTCGAGTTAATTTATCTATTAAATTACCCTGATCAATTTCACTCCCTGGAATTGGATCAGCACTAAAAACAACTGAATCTTTATCAGAAATTCTAATAAATTTATGATCATGATTTGCCACTCGTGACAAAGCCGATCCCGGTTGACCTTGACTACCAGCAATAATAATCATTAATTTTTCATCAGGAAATCTCTTTACTTCATCTTGAGGAACTACTAAACCAGCCGGCACATCCAAATAACCTAAATCTCTACCGACTTGGAAATTATTCTCCATTGATCGACCGGCCAAAACCAATTTTCGACCACTTCTGACTGCCACATTAATCGCTTGCTGAATTCGAGAAATATTTGAAGAAGTAGTTGTAATCAATACTTTACCAGCAGTTTTAGCCTCAACTTCAGCAAAAGTTGGTTCAATTGTTTTCTCTGACAAAGTATATCCTTGTTTCTCAACTCGCAAACAATCGATCGTCATAAACACAATTCCTTGCTCTCCTGCTGCTGCTAATTTACCCAAATCCGGACTTTTACCAATTACTGGAGTCCAATCAATTTTGAAATCAGCTTGGTGAACAATAGTTCCAATTGGTGTCTGAATAATAATACCTGTGGTATCTGGTACTGAATGAGTTATTCCATAAAAACTAATTTTAAAGACACCTAATTCAATATGATCATCAATATCTACAGCGTGAATTTGATCCTTTGGCAATTCAAATTCAGTAAATTTTGATCTAATAAAACCAGCTGTCAATTTTTGGGTATAAATCGGCACATTCAATTCAGGCCATAAATAAGGTAACCCACCGATATGATCATCATGACCATGAGAAACAACAATTCCTCTAATTTTGTGTTTTTTATCTTTCAAATAACTAATATCCGGCAAAACTAAATCAACCCCTAACATCTCAACTTCAGGGAAACCGATACCACAATCAACAATCAAAATATCATCACCATACTCATAAACATACATATTACGAGTAACATTACCGACACCCCCTAGGGATACCATTCTGACAACATCATGCGGATTTGCTGGCAAAACAGGAGTTTGACGATTATCCACCCCAATAAAATTATTTGCCTCCATTGGTGGAGTATTAACTGATAATTGTTGCACTACTTCAGGTTCATCACGATAATCAGCCGCAATTACAGTTTGACTGCTGGCCGCGAGCTGCTGGCTACCAGTTTTTTTATAATTTTTTGGTCTAAACGATCTAATTTTTGGCATTTTTATCTCCTCTCTTTAACTTCCCATATACTGCTTAATATTACTAGCATTAATTTGAAATGGTCCAGCATTTCCTTCTACGACTTGTCGAGCAATCTTCCGAACTAAATTATCAATATTTCTCTTCAGTGATCTAATACCGCCATCAAATCCTAAAGGCCTAACAATCTCAACCCATAAATTAGGATCAATATTTACGAGTCTTGGATCCAACCCAGAACCTGTTAACGCCTCAGGCAAAATATAATCCCGCCCAATGACAATCTTCTGTTGATCAGAATAAAATGGCATCTCTATTAACTCTAATCGATCCATAACAGCTGTCGCAACATTACCAACATTATTAGCAGTTGCTAAAAACAACACCTGCGATAGATCAAAAGGAATATCAACATAATGATCAGTAAAAGCCTGATTTTGCTCAGGATCCAATAACTCAATCAATACACCCATTATATCTGCTCGTGCTTCAGCAGTTACCCGATCTAACTCATCCAATAAAATTACTGGATTTTTAACCCCGACTTTTTTAATTGATTTAATAATCAGTCCAGGTTCAGCTTCTGGCTTAACCCGAGACTGCCCTCTTAATTGCAATGCACTTCCTAAACCACCAAACGGTATTCTAATAAACGGTCGTTCTAAGCATTTAGCAATCGACATGGCAATTGTGGTTTTACCCGATCCAGCCAATCCGACAAAAGCTAAAACAGGAGATTTCGCTTGCTGACCCTTTTGAGTATTCAAAATTAGAACTGATAAATATTCTAAAATCCTTTCTTTAACCGCTTCTAATCCAAAATGATTTTGCTGCAAAATCTGTTTCGCATGATTAATATCTAAATTATCCTTACCTGCTGTCGACCAAGGAAGTTTCGAAACAAAATCGATATATCCAAACTGCTTATCAACTTCAGGAATAAAACCGCTAGTTTTTAGCAATAACTCTGCTCGAGATAACTCATTCTGTAGCTTCTCAATAACCTCCGCTGGTAAACCAGGAATGGCAATTTGTTGTTTTAGTCTAGCAATAATTTGGGCAGTACTATCCATGATAGATTTCGAGATTAATAAATGTTTTAGACTTTTACATTTTCGACTATAAATCTATTTGTCTAAAAATCTATTGGAGTCTTAGTGCTCCTTCGATATTCTTATTATCCACTTTTAACATCACTTCGCCAAGTCGATCCATCCAGTCTAATTGATCAATTAATACCGGCGCTAAATATAATTGACCACTAGCGGTAGCGTGATTTAACACTTGCCATGGATCTTTTACCTCTAAATTAAAATTCTGAGCATTGCGATAATTAACTTTTAATTGACTACTTCCTGTTGCTAACTGATACTCCTTCTCAGGTAAACTACTATTTAATATAGTGATCTTTCCTGCTGATAATTTCATCTCATTATTTATAAATTCAACCTCAGCTGTTAAAGGTAAAATGTTTACTAGCTGATTTGCTACTTCAGAATTGACTACCAGAGTCGAACCTTTTAACCAATCTTC
>CAYTXH010000019.1:0-18028 GCA_964441115.1 uncultured Gammaproteobacteria bacterium
ACAGAGGGTACTGGAACTAATCATGAAGCAGTGAAATGCGTTGAGATGATTGGGAACACCACAGGCGTAGGCAGGTACCTGGATTTCTCCTGACGCTGAGGCACGAAAGCTTGGGGCGCGAAGCAGATTAGAGACCTGCGTAGTCCAAGCCGTAAACGATCCCTGCTAGATGGGAGGAGCAATCTTCCTGTCGTAAGGTAACCCGTTAAGCAGGGCGCCTGGGGAGTACGAACGCAAGTTTAAAACTCAAAGGAATTGACGGGGAGGCGCACAAGCAGTGGAGCGTGTGGTTTAATTCGATTCAAAGCGAAGCACCTCACCAGGGTTTGACATGCAACTGCTAAGCCTATGAAAGTAGGCCTTCTTCGAGAGTGTTGCACAGATGCTGCATGGCTGTCGTCAGCTCGTGGCGTGAGCTGTTAGGTTAAGTCCTGAAACGAGCGCAACCCGCACCGTATGTTAAATAGTTCATGCGGAACTGCCCCACTTTGTGGGGAGGAAGGCGCGGATGACGTCAAGTCAGCACGGCTCTTACACCCTGGGCTACACACACCCTACAATGGCGAATAACAACGAGCAGCAAGCTAGTAATAGCAAGCAAATCTCTTAAATTTCGCCCCAGTTCAGATTGAGGGCTGCAATTCGCCCTCATGAAGTCGGAATTGCTAGTAATCGCAAATCAGCAGGTTGCGGTGAATACGTTCTCGCCTCTTGTACACACCGCCCGTCAAGGCAGCAAAGTTGGGGGCACCCGAATATCCTGTATAGGGTAGAAGGTGAAACCAGCGATGAAGCTTAAGTCGTAACAAGGTATCCGTACCGGAAGGTGCGGATGGATCACCTCCTTTCTGGAGAACCTGATTGATTTGAGGAATTCTTAACCCCGCTTAGGCGGGGAGTTAGCCCTTATCGATCCACCTCACCGGCTCACCCCTTAGCAATAAGGGAAATGGTGAAAAGAAGTTTGAATCTCTTCTTTAAAGAAGATTCCCCACCACTATTTTGGAAGTAATTCTAAAAGCCCGGTATTAATACCGGGCTTTTTATTGGTCTAAAGTTTTGACTTGAAGTAGCTCTTTGTTACAATCAAAAAAGCGCTCGTATGATTACGTTATTAACAATCATTGTTATTTGTTTATCAGGGCTACTAGTTTATAAAAAACGATTCACCTCCACTTTCACCATCGGAGGACTGTACTTTACTCAGCTTTATTACCTTATTTTTGGTCCATTAGTTGTTTCATTGTTTATTAATTTAGCCTTAAACATTTCTAAAAGACCATTAGTTCAAAATTTACCGGTTACTGACGGCTTTGTTTTTAGTTGCTTTGTGCTAAGTACTGTCATCGCTGCCATGGGATTGGCGATTCATTCTACTTCGACTAGCGTCATGCAAGCATTCTTGAAAGATCGTAATTTGAGTGATGCGGATAAAAAGAAAATTGAATCAACAGCTTTTTGGACCAATGAAAAATTCCACGGCAGTTTAAGTCACAATATGTTTTACGTCGGAGGATTAAGTGCGACATTTTTCCTAGCAGTTTTAGAAATCAATCATCCGGGACAACCTCCAGCCTCATTTTTAATGAATAATAACTTCCTTATAATTATCGGTATTCTAATTGGTTTAACTGAAGGATTAGCGGTTCTTTGGAGTACTTATATCGGTTTTAGCTTGATTGTTTCAATTCTCGGCGTATCTTTTATGTATTTCTTTGATAATCCTGCAGCTATTAATAGTCAGACTTTTCCGATCGCCTTTGTTATGTATATTAGTCTAATTACTTTACTAATTATGTTGGTAACTACATTAATTATTTTCAGGATTTCTGAAGTTTGGAGTAAGCGTTTTGTGAAGCTAGTTTATCCTAAAGGTCATTCGATTCACCATAAAATGGACATTAGAGTTTTAGCCATGAACTTCAAACGAGATTGGGGAAAAAATCAGAAATAATTGATGCGATTCTAGAGTAAGATAGAAAGATATTTAGTGTATTTCCTCTTTAAATAAAGTTTTTGATTTATATTTTTATACATAACATTTAATAGATCCATCCGCAAAAATTAGACCAAGGATATAAGACATGGAGCTATTCCATTTCTTAAAAAATTCCTGATTAACAGTGGCTCTATTATGACCACCTCGTGAATCAATATAGAGATTTGTAGAAAACACACACAAATTATAGACAAATAAAATATGAAAACAAGTCTTAGATTATGGAGGCCCCGACCGGATTTGAACCGGTGTACGAAGTTTTGCAGACTCCTGGATAACCACTCTCCCACAGGGCCAAATAACTTGCTTATCTTAACATGAAATCGAATGCAGACAAAATAGGCGTAATTTGCTAAAATACCTAAAGTTTTATCAATCAACATTGATCAAAATGCTCTGGCGGTTAGCAAAGTGGGTTATGATTGCTAAACGCAATCATAACAGGTGAAATACCTTTTATCGCTGAAAGCGAAACAAGATAAAAATCACCTTGGAAGAGCGCATTTTTTTGTAAGATTTCAGGGCGGTTAGCTCAGTGGTAGAGCGCGTCTCTGATAAAGACGAGGCCATTGGTTCGATCCCAATACCGCCCACCCTGAAATCTTATAAACTTCTTTATTAAAGACGAGGCTGAAGGTATTGATCCCCTTAATCACACTTTCTATTTCTATTACATTAATGTGCTAACATTAATTCATGTCTAATCGGGGATTTTCTTCTATCGCCCTGATCGTAATTATTCTGATCGGCATCATCGTGGGAATTTATTTAGTTCGAGAAAGAACTAACTTTTTACCGAAAGCAGATTTTAATGGTAAAAACCCAGGTTTTAAATTGACTCGTTATTTAACAAATCAAGAAAATGCCGATACATCTGCCATTAATGTCATTCCAGAAGATACTTTTACGCTAAATGTTTTAGTCGAAACTGGTCCAAATCCAGTTAAATTAATTCAATCTAAAATTAGATTCCCACAAACTTTAGTCGAAGTAGTTTCTATTGATGCAACATCTTTGGGAGCGATTCCAGTCACATGGAAGGATCAAACCTTTAATAATCAGACCGGAGTAATCGCTTTAAATGGCGAAGTATCAGGAGAAGGTTTTAAAAATGACACCAATAATATTAATTTATTAGCGCGGGTTAATTTTAAAGTCCGATCGCTAACAGCTGGAAAAGTAGAGAAAATTGAGTTTCTTGAACAATCAACCAAGCTTAGTCCAACTTTGAGCGAGAGCAATGCTATTTCCAATGTAATTAAACAATCAATCGATGTTCGAATTGGTTTATCAGGGTATCCCAGCAATCCATAATTATTAACCAAGAACATTTAATGATTCATTTAGAATCTTAAATAATTAGTTCGCTTGTCTTTCTGAAAATAAGCTCGTAAAATGAAGCCATGTCAAAACCAACTGATCCAGCTGCAGTTAATCTAAATTTCGATCCATCTAGAACTCCTATATTATTTGCCGATGCTATTTATATTAAAAGTAGTCGAAATGGAGTAGTTCTAGATTTTGCACAACAATTAGGAGACAGTAATCAATTTAACGTTGTGTCTCGAATCGGTTTATCACCAGAACATACACGAGACTTAATTGAGCATTTAGAAGCCTTGCTGCGCTCCAATGGAACGCGATCTACTCAGAAAGCAGAGTAGAGTATAATAAAAACATGTTCCTGAAATATGCTTATGTAGTGTTTATCGGAGTACTGTTAGCTACCTTTTTAGGAGTTGGTATCTCCGTTTTCTATCCTGAACCAGACTCAATGCAAAATCCTTATTATCGTTATGACGTTGAACCTAAACCTGCTTCTGATTCGGCTCAGTTGATGAGAATTCAGCAAACTCAAGAAGAAAACTATAAAATCTATCAAGATCTCCGCGAGTCATATGAACGTAATGTTTCCATCTTAGCTTTAGGATTAGCTTTGATTACTGTCATTATTAGCCTGACTTTAATCAAAAATTTATCTGTAATTGCTGATGGAGTTTTACTTGGTGGTGTTTTAACTTTAGGTTATTCGATTATTCGAGGCTTTAGCGCTGATGATGATATTTATCGATTCTTAGTTACAGGTGTTGGTTTAATAGTGGCAATAGCGTTAGGTTATTTAAAGATAGTCCGTCCTCATAGTAAAGCCAAATAGTTTTAGACCCCCATTTTTAGATCAATTCGTGCTATATTATTACTATAGCTAACTAACGTTAACTTCTCTTGAGGTAGCAATATCCCAGGTTTTTTAAATTTAATAATTTTCAGTCTGGCTTTGCCTATTAACAATATCCTAATAGCCTGACAAAGTCTCCTATCCTTAGGAGATTTTAATTGGGACATTTTGTCCTGAGGAACAATTACAATGCATACAAAACAAGATAAAAAATGGGCAGTTTGGATGGTCTTTGCAGTGGTCTTCTTTGACCTATTTCGCTTCGGTATCGCTTTCCCAATTTTAACGCCATTATTTTTAAATAATCCAACTGGACTTTTTGATCCTGCCTCTAGTTTCGGTGAGAGGAGTATGTTGTTAGGTATTTTAATTGCCTTACATCCAATCAGTCAGTTCTTTGGAGCCCCGATTTTAGGATCATTATCAGATCGTTATGGCCGTAAACCATTATTAATCTTTTCCTATATCGGTACATTAGTCAGTTTAATTATGACCGCTGGCGGAATTGAAGCTAATTCGTTAGTTTTAATTTTTCTAGGCCGAATCTTAGGTGGGTTTACCGGTGGAAATGTTTCAGTTGCTCAATCAGCGATGGCAGATATTAGTACTCCCGCTGAAAAGGTTCAAAACTTTAGCTTGATTAGCACTGCTTTTGGACTAGGTTTAATATTCGGTCCATTTATTGGCGGCAAATTAGCTGATCCAGAATTAGTATCTTGGTTTAATTTTGCAACGCCATTTTGGGTAGCGGCTGTGATTACCTTGATTAATACCTTATTTGTCTGGCGAGCTTTTAAAGAAACATTGGTTAATAAAGTTCATAAAAAAGTAACTGCCTTTACTGGTATTGTTAATTTAAAACGAGCCTGGGATCCAGCATTGCGAATGATTCTAATCGTTACTTTCTTTAATATTTTAGGTTTTAATTTCTTTAATCAATTTTTTCAAATCTCGATGGTCAGTAAATTTCATTTAGATCAGGGTGAGATCGGGGAGTTGTTAGGATACCAAGGTTTATGTTTGGTCTTAGCCCAGATATTTATTGTTAGAAATTTAAGCAAGCGTTTTAATGCTTTTCAAGTTTTGAATGTCAGTTTGCTATTATCTGCGATCTCAATGTTAAGTTATTTATTAATTAATCAATGGCAGCTATTTTTTGTAACTTTACCATTTACTTTATCTTTGCTGGCGCTAAATAATCCCAACACTTTAAGCTTATTATCTAATTCAGCACCAAATAATGAACAGGGAGAGGTCTTAGGTATTCGCCAATCAATTCAGGCATTAGCGATGTCGATACCACCAATTATTACCGGAATCTTAGTAGCCATTGATATGAATTTTCCAGTTATCGCTTCAGCTATCTTATTATTTATTAGCTGGATAATGTTCATTCGAATCAAACATCGACCAAAAGCTTTAAGTATTGAATAGACCTGCGCCGCGAGCTACACTAAGAGAGTGCAAGTAGTTAATGCCCAACTAATTGAAGGTAAAACCGTTCTGTTGCGACTCGATTTAGATGTCGCACTTAGTCCAGCAACCACTCCTACCACCCATCATACCGAATCTGGTGAAGTGGTAACTTCTAATTTAGTTGTTGCTGAGCCTTATCGTTTAGAAGCTGGATTCGAAACTCTAAAACTTTGCTTAGATCACGCTAAAAGTGTCATTGTCATGGGACATATCGGCCGTCCTGAAGGCAAAGAAGTTCCTGAATTATCAATTGCTCCAATTGTTGACTGGATTGAAACTAAACTTGGTAATATAGATCTCCCTGAGGGGAAACTGCATATCTTAGAAAATCTCCGATTTGAAGCTGGTGAAGATGCCGCTGATCCTGAATTTGCTAAAGAGTTAGCTCAGATGGGCGATTTCTTTGTTAACGAAGCGTTTGCTTCTCATCGTCCAGCAGCTTCGACAACAGTTTTAGCTAGTTTATTGCCTCATGCAGCAGGACTTCGATTTGCTAAAGAAGTTGAGGTCTTAAATCATGTGATGAAAGAGCCTAAAAAGCCTTTAGTAGCTGTTATTGGAGGTGCTAAAGTCGAGGATAAATTAGCTGTAGTGGAAAGTTTAGCTAAAGTAGCTGATGCCGTTTTATTAGGCGGTAAATTGCTTCATGAGATCCAAGAAAAAAATATGACTTTTCCTAATAATGTCCAAGTTGGAAGGTTAAGCGATGATGGCTTTGATTTGGCTCCGGAAACAATTATGCTCTTCCAAGGTATTCTCAGCCGAGCTTCACAAATCATTTGGTCAGGACCATTAGGCAAGTTTGAAGACGGTCATAATGCTGGAAATCGAGCTGTAGCTGGTGCAATTACTTATTCTGGAGCTGATTCTATTGTTGGTGGTGGTGATACTATTGCTTGTTTAAACTCTATTCAAATGTTAGATAAAATGAAATTCGTTTCTACCGGTGGAGGAGCTATGTTGAAGCTCTTAGCAGGGGGAACTTTACCTACAATTGAATCTCTAAATTAGTATCTAGTTTTATTCAATCCGACTATGCTACGCTAAAAACAATGATCCGCGCTGCCATAAACGGGTTTGGTCGAATCGGCCGAAACACCCTCAAAGCCTGCTTTGAAGACCATCTTGATGAATTAGAAATCGTTGCTATTAACGATTTAACAGAACCAAAAGTTTTAGCTCATCTCCTTAAGTATGATACCGCTTATGGCCAATGGGACCATGAGATTACTTCAGACGAACATTCAATTACTGTAGATGGTAAAAATATTCCAATTCTTTCTGAAAAAGAACCAACAAAATTACCATGGAAAGACATGAATATTGATGTCGTAATTGAATCAACTGGCCGATTCACTGATGCCGAAGGAATGAGACAACATTTGACTGCAGGTGCAAAGAGGGTTGTCTTATCAGCACCATCTAAAGGTGATGGAGTGAACACATTTTTAATTGGTGTTAATGAAGACAAATATCAAGGTGAAGAACTGATTAATAACGCTTCTTGCACCACTAATTGTATCTCTCCAGTTGTTGCAGTTTTAATGTCTAAATTTGGAATTCAAAAAGCTGTAATGACCACAATTCATTCAGTTACAGCAGAACAAAATTTAGTTGATGGTCCACCACCTGGGGGAAAGTCTAATGATTTACGCCGAGCTCGAGCTGCTTATCAAAACATGATTCCTACAACTACTGGTGCTGCTATCGCTACCACTGAAGCGATTCCAGAATTAAAAGGATTAATTGATGGTCGAGCGATTCGAGTTCCAACCATCGTGGGTTCAATCTCTGATTTAACTTTTGTTCTTGGCCGACAAACATCTGTAGAAGAGGTTAATCAAGCACTAAAAGACGCTTCCAATGATCCTCGTTGGGATGGAGTACTGGCAGTTACAGAAGAACCAATTGTTTCTTCAGATATTATTGGTCGATCAGAATCTTGTATCGTTGATTTGCCATTAACTCAAGTTGTTGGTGGAGATTTAGTCAAAATCTTCGCTTGGTATGATAATGAATGGGGTTATTCAAATCGCTTAGTTGAACAAGTTATTCAAGTTGGAAAAACTATCCAACCAGCCTCGACCAACCCAGAAGCAGCTCCTGCTAATGACAATCCAGCTCCACAACAGCCTCAATGGTAAGATTTTAAGAAATTTCTTTTTTCAGTTAAATTGCGTTGATTCAATTGTTTTCAAATTTCTAGTACTTTTATTTCTGTTTAAGACTTGACTTGTCATTACATAGTCAGTACAATGTGTCTATGCCAATTCAAAAATTATATAAAAATGGTAATTCTGTTGCTGTAACTATTCCAAAAGATTATTTGGAAAATTTATACCTTAATGACGGGAGTTCTGTAAGTGTAGAATTACGAGAAGATCAAGTTGTCATTCGTCGCGCGGATAAAAAGATTGCGCCTGGAGTAGATGCTAAATTTATGCAACAAGTGGATGACTTTATTAACGAACACCGAGATGTTTTAGAGGATTTAGCCAAAAAGTGATTAAAAAGCCAGTAAATTATTTAACAATTGCTCAAATTTTAGCAATTCACGATCTCATGATCAAAAATTTCGGTGGTTCTTTTGGTATTCGAGATATGGGTTTAATTGAATCATCCGTTGCTAGGCCTAAAGCTAGTTTTGACGGACAAGATCTATATTTAGATGTTTTCACTAAAGCAGCCGCATTGCTTCAATCATTATTAAAAAACCATCCATTTATCGACGGTAATAAGCGTACAGCGTTCACTTCAGCTGCTATATTTCTAAAATTAAACGGTTGGAGGTTAGTAAATAAGCATCAGGAATCAGTTAAATTTGCTATTTCAGTAGATAATAATCATCTAAGAGTTGAACAAATCTCTGACTGGTTGAAAACTAACTCCACTAAACTTTAGAAGTGATGTATAAATTAATAACCTTTTGACTTACAAAAAGCACTATTTTCGGGCTTAACACAATCATTTTCTAAACCAATACAACCTAATGTTTGATTGCGATTTTCAGGTAGCGAACAAGTGCTAAAGATTTCCTGACAATTATCAGTCGTTTCTGTTTCGCAACTTTGTTCTAGTGGGCTTTTTGCGGCTGGATTAACTACTGGAGTTGCGGTTGTCCCACAAAATGCTTGAGCTAGTTTTGGACTTCGACTAGAACAATCTGCTTTATTCTCTACGCAGCAATAATTATATCCAGTGTTAAAGGTTTCACAATCATCCCCAGTACTACCAGCCTGACATTCTTTTAATCTTTTCTGACAAGTTCCAGTATTTGATTCACAGAAGCTCTGGCAGGTGCCAAAATCGCCTTCGCCACCACATTGGCGAATGTATGTCGATCCAGCTGGTGGAACAGCCACAGGTGAGTTAGTATTGTCATTTGCCGCTGGCTGGCCAGTACATTCAGTTAAAGCAGCTCCAAATTGTTTATTTTTAGATAACTCAATAAAGTTTGGACAATCTGCTCCAGCACTAGGTCCATTTTTGACACAATAACAGCCACGGCTTTTACATGCAGCTTGATTATTTGCACAGGAATAAGCACAGCTAGTGGTTGTTGAACCAACGCAACTTTGAATTACACCAGAACTACTGCCACTGGAATTATTGTTGCTAGCACCTCCAGTTGGTGTCGGTTTTTGATCATTTCCTGGAACTGGTATCTTTCCTGTTCCGCTAATTCCACCCCAGCTTGGTGGAGGATTATCTCCCCATAACTTTTTGATGGTGTTAGTAATACTACTTATACCGTTATAAATTTCTGGACTAGGCGCCGCAGTTGGTTGATTGGTTGTTGAATTTTGTGCGGTCGGAGTTGTTGTGGAAGCGGGTTGGTTAGAATTTGGTTTTGTTTCTTCTTTTTTCTCCGGACAAAGAAAACTCAAAAATTGACAGACTAAATTCTGAATATCGTTTGATTGATTGCTTTTTTCGGTTTGAGGAGGTTTAAAAAGACTATTAATATCAAAAGCATAAGTAGGGGAGGCTATCTGTAAACTAACTAAAACTAGAACAATTGCAATAATTATTTTCATTTCTCAGGAGCTGCAGACAACGGTATTCTGGTATAGCTATGAAGGACTGGATAAGCTCCCGCAGTTTGATATAAGAATATTTCAGCAGTATAAATATTTGGTGAATCCGCAGCATTCCACTGGCCTCGAAGCGTAACCACATTATCACCAGTTTTAATCACCTCTAGATCTTGATTTACTTTATCGCCAACTCTTAATTTAGCTTGAAGTAATTTGGCATCTTCAACAGTTAAAATATCAACTTCAATCGGAATAACTCCAACTAGGGGAGTTCCAGGTAAAGGTGACTTAATATTTACCACCGCATAATTTGGAACTTCAATTCCACTAGTAATAGCACTGATTGCCCAACTGCTGATCATGACTAGAATTAATAAAAATATCACAAGTAAAAGAGTAAATGAGTAGTTGCCGAGAGTTGCTCCGATTTGATTTAACGCTTGGTTTTGTCTTAATTTTGTCTCAAAACTATTCAGGGGATTTGGTGGATTAGCAGGAGTAAACATAGTTATTACTGTACGGAAACTAAGTAGAGGCTGTCAATCTTTTTGAACTTATTTAGCCTCACAACGGAAATTAGCATAAGTTTTAACAGTGAAGTTGTTTGCAGTCGAATCATCAGTTCCAATTTCAACAAAATAAGTATTAATTTTTGATTTTGCCGCCCCAGTTGTTGAATAGACATAACTTGTTTCATTAGCGCCTACAGGAAGTGAGGTGTAATTATATTTAGCATTATTAGTATCACTCTGAGCATTGCCAGTATTTGGATATTCATAATATTCACCAAATCGAAGTAGTTGATTAGCTTTTTTGCCACTAACTGTAACTTTATTATTAGCCATATCGCACTTGATATCTAAACCAATATTACTGTTAGTAGGGAAGAGTATAGTAGCTGCATTAGCAGACTCACTACATGATGAGGTTGGTAACCATCCGGCGGGGATATTACAAGATGTTGAGAAGGTTCGACATTCTCCGGTTTTTATATTCTTTGCCTGAGCTAGAGATTGTCTGCAAACCCCCTTTGAATCAACACTAAAAGTCGCATTATCTTGATTTGAACACGAAGGACGATTCCATTTTTGTTGGCAATTAATTTGACCTCCTTCAGCCTGACATCCACCATATCCGCTACAGCTAGTTTGTTCATCTTTAATCACGTCACAATAAACGTTATAACTACCAATCGGTAAATCTAGATCCTCAACTTTTCCACTACAGCCTTTACCTGATTTGCCGTCACAAGTTGCCAAAATATAAGAATAAACTTTGCCATAAGGTTCAAAATCTAAGGCATAATCTCGGAGAGTAGAGCGACCATCAACTGAAATTCGACTACCAGGAATATCTGTTACTAAATCTTTAGTTGAAAGCGCTAATCGCACTGGACCATTGATTCCAGCATAATCCACTCTCTTAATATAACCATCAACCTCACTAACCTTTACCTCACAATATGGGGTGCCATTCGTAGGGAGGTTCGCTGGTGAAATTAAAGCAGCCGCAGGAGCATCATCTAAACAGCTAAAAGAGATTTCTGATCGGTCGTAAATATCTGCATCTTCAACCCCGTTATTAGATTTGGGAGTATAAGCTGTACTATAAAGCGTAAAAGTTTGAGTTGTATTAGAAATAAAAATCTTAGTTTCTCCGTTGCTGATTGGAGTATTAGTATCACCCATTTTATAACTGCTATCAGTATAATATTGAAGGTATATACTTTTCGCTCTAAGGTCAGGCAAAAATGGTTTTTCCCATTTGATTTTTACTGGATATAAACCCTCATTATTAGCGATTGATTCGCACTGGGCTGATAGTTTCGCTAAGTTATTAGGATTTAATCTTTCGATTTTTCCGCCATAAATTCTTGTTTCCCATTCAATATGTTCATCTACTTTTCTTCCATATTGGATGGTAACTTCTTTATTACCAGTTCCTGAACTAAGACTCCATACCACACCGCTTGTTTTTGCTTTATCATCAAATTCAAAAATTTGTCCTTGATCTAACTGAGAGGAGGTATTTGATAATCTAAAATGAGTTGGTTCACTGGCGTCTTCAGAAATTTGATAAAAAGGCTTTACCATTACTAATCCGGAACGGGTTTGATTATTGGCAATTTTTTCACCAGAAAAGGTTATTCCGGTATTAATATTAGCTTTACTTTTAAAAACCGTTTGTTGACCTACTAAATAGACACCTATAATTATGGCGAGAGCGAGAAGTATTAATGGCAAAAAATGAATAATTCCTCTTTGATTCATAGTTATATTTCGGTTACCTTTTGAGGTGGCGTATAGTTCAAGTGTTGATCACAATCGGCTAAGCCTTCTCCCACACACGTGTTGTAATCGCGGGTTCTTTGTTCATGTTGCTCTTTTTCTCGGACTGCTTGTTTTGCTTTTTCTCGTTCATCTATATTTTGTGTAATAGCTTGTCTTTCTTCAGGTGAGCGTTCGGGATTATATTGCTCACAGTCTGGATCATTAGAATTTTTAGCCTGACAAACGCCATAATTATATTGCAAGATCGATTGATTTCTTTGAACTGGATCCGGGTTTATTAATGCGCATTCTAAACTCCCTTTTGGAGTGCAATCATTAAATGCAGCGTGTGCCCGAGCCTTTTCGCAAGCTGCATCGCAAGGTGGGGGAGGTTTGACTTGAGAAATACCCGATGGCGGTAACAATTGGGTTAATCCGTTACAGTAATCTTCAAAACCCTTACATGCCCCATCACGGCCGGTACAACCATCTTTATTACCTGAATTACAAGCATTAGTCATATTTTTGATATAGCTTTCACAGGCTTCGGAATTCGCTGAGTTGGCAGCACAATCAACACCTTCAATCTTCATTCCAGAAGGGGATTTAGATGGTTCTATTTTTACGCCAATTAATTTATTGTTCGCTTCTGTAGAGCACTGATCACTTGATCCTCCGCGTTCCAAGCAAGACTGAAATTCGGCTTCATATTTTTTACCAATCTCGTCATTACATTTTGAAGCACTACCCCCATCTTTAATACACTGATCTACAGCCTGGTTAAATAATTTAAAACTATCTTCTTTCGATCCTCCCGGGAGATTACTGGTAGTAGTTGGTGTAGCTGGGGTTCCACCTAACTTTTGAGGATCGCAGCCAATTATTTTACACGCTTCATCGATAAATGCTCGACGAATCTCAGTTAGTTTATCAACTTTTTCTTCTTGAGAGATATTCGGGTTTAGTTGAACATCTAATTCTTCTTGTTTAGATTCCTGAAATTCTTTTCCAACTTCACTTGCAGCTTGTTCAAATTCTGATAATGAGGGTTGACCCTCTTGAGCATTTACTTGCCAGTTGGGTAGTAGGGGAGCCAATAAAACAGTTAAAACTAATCCAGAAACGAGCACCCAAAAGCGAGCAGAACTGAGCATAATTTAATAATCCACTTTATCTGATAGTTTGTCAAACAGTTGAGTGATAAAATAGATTCAATGTTTCATCATCTCCGCAAACTCCGAAAGCAATTTTATTCCCGTTTTTATCATCCGCTAAATAGAATTACGCTTTCCAAGCAAAATTTTATCAATAATTATCAATATTTAAGGGGTCTTCACTCAAATATTCAGATAGCCCCAGTTTTAAAAAGTAATGCCTATGGACATGGTTTAAATTTAATCGGTGAAGTAATTGATCAGTTAAATGCACCATTTGTCTGTGTTGATTCTTTATATGAAGCTTTTGAATTAAAGAAAATCCGAATTAAAACTCCGATATTAATCATGGGATATTTAGATCCAAGAAATCTGTCTTTAAATAGATTGCCATTTAAGTACGCCCTATATGAGTTGTCTCTAGCTCATGCATTAAATAAGTATCAACCTGGATCTGCAGTTCATATTTTTGTTGATACTGGTATGTCGAGAGAAGGGATTTCGATCGCAGATTTACCTGAATTCATTGATCAATTATTAGAGTTGAAAAATATTAAAATTGAAGGAATAATGTCTCATTTTGCTTCAGCCGATGAGTCCGAGAATCCACAAACCGATAAGCAAATAGCTAACTTTAAACTTGCACAAAAGATTTGCGAACAAAAGGGGATTAAGCTTAAATGGACTCATTTAAGTGCCTCTGCTGGACTACTAACGCATCGAGAAACTGGTTGTAATGTTGCTCGGGTTGGCAAAGCAGTTTATGGCATTGATCCGATTGGTACTCATCCAGAATTAAAACCCGTGTTGAGTCTTCAGACCAAGATTGTTCAAGTTAAACAATTAGAAAAAGGCGCGTTAGTTGGCTATAACGGCACTTTTCAAGCTAAAAAGACTTTAAATATCGGTGTCCTTCCGATTGGTTATGCTGATGGGGTAGATCGGCGGTTAAGTAATCAAGGATTGGTCACTGTCGGAAATAAACTTGTTCCAATCATCGGTCGAGTTAGTATGAATATTACGACTATTGATCTAACTGGAATTGACGATTATTTTGTTGGCCAAGAAGTGACAATCTATTCCTCTAAACCAGAAGCAGCTAATTCTATTAAAAACAGTGCCGATCTCTGTCAAACAATCGCCTACGATTTACTAGTTCACCTTGATCCCAGTATTCGACGCCAGTGGGGTGATTAAGTAATAATGTAATTATGTCTAAATTCTGCTCGCAACGTGGATCAATTCCAATATTTGCCATTATTTTAGTAATCTCAATTTTAGTCAGTTTGAGTTATCTAGTAACCCGAATTGAGAGCCCACTTTTATATTTCTCTAAAGCAGACAGTGGTCAGGTTCCCAGTGCTGATGCTTGCAACTCTAGTAATGATTGGGAACATAAAATTGCTCAGAGTAAGTTCAAAAACCCAGATTTTCAGGGAGGATATAGTGATAGTGTCCCGAATAATTGGTCCAAATTTGTGATCTCTGGCTCGCCTCAATTTGGAGAAGAAACAGTGTATGTTCCTTATGGTAAGTCATTTAAAGTTAGCGGAAATGGTCAATTTAGTGGTGGAATTTATCAAACAATTGATGGTTTAGAAGTCGGTAAATGGTACCACGCTTTCTATGCTACAGCTCAAAAGATTGCTGGTGAAACTGCAGGTGCTAATCCTACTTTGCGTCAAATCGGAGTAGATCCGAATGGTGGAACCAATCCACAAGCTGTCCAGAATTGGGGAGTTCGTAGTGCTGGTGGAGAGTCGGATAAAATCGCTAAAAAAGTCGGCTGTTGGAAAGTCATGGGAGAGCGAAATAATCCACTTGTAACATTTCAAGCCACAAGCACTAAAGCTACTATTTTTATTAAAGTCACAGCCGAAAGTGCTAATTCTGGTACCTCTGATACTTGGATAATTAGTGCCTTCTTTAGCCAAGATTGTGGTAGCGGTCAAACAGTCAGTGGTAGCACTAATACATCTACAGGAACTTCTAATAGTGCTAGCTCTACTTCTGCACAACCGTATACTGCCACAGCTGCTAGCTGTCAGCCAACACAGGTAAAGATGTCTTTTGACCCTGCTTCTCCTAAAGTAGGGGATAAAGTAGTTCTAAATTTATCTTCAACTGCTGGGGCAGGGACAACCGGCATCGCTGATACCTATACTGGTTTGTCTAATTGTCAGGATAACCTCGGCTTAGGGGCAAAATTTGATGATCCAAATTATTGGCCGAAAGTTCCGAAATATCAAACTTGTACTGTCACACAAACCCCAATTATATGGAAACATGACTGGAAAAATTGCTTACCAAATGATCAATCATGCAATTCAGGATACAATAGTTGTTCTAAAAGTCTAAATAGTTCAACAGGGGAAACTACTTCATCTAATATTAGTGACTATAGTGCCGCTCTAAAGCAAGATTATAAAATCACTATGACTGGTCAATCGGATGCCAATTTGAAGATTTATTATGATCATCTTAAGCAATTAGAAAGTACAAGTAAGTTTCCTCAATTAATTGCTGGGACTGAAATTGGTCCATATGCATTACTGCCCGGTGAACCTCCTGGTAATCAAGGTCCACGCTTTATTGAATGTAAAAAGATTCAATTAACACCGATAACAGACAAACTACAGTTCTTAGTAACTTTAGACCACGAGTTAGGTCATATGATCGATCTTTGTTTGAACGCAACTCAATCACAGAAAGCTCAGCACACTCAAGTTTGGACTCAAGAGGGAGGATTGACTCCATATTCGACATTAAATAACCGACCAGCTGCTTGTGGGCCGGCCAATACTTCTCCAGCCAATCCAGGACCATTAGGCCAATCTACTCCGGGTATTGATGCTCGAGCTGAAGATTATGCCGAGATGATAACTTTTCATTTAAATCCCGGAGCTAAAGATATCTACCGACAAGGGTGTAGCAATGGATTAGATCCATATGCCAATAATGGATATCCACAGCATAAACAATTAGCTAAAAAGATTTTAGATAAATAATGAATGATTTAAATGAGAAGTACTTATTAATATGTGAACTATCTCAAATTCATTTTGAGATAGGAACCACAATGGAAAGAGGAGAACGATGAATCCAGTGTAACTGGAGAACGTTTGGAGGGGAAAACTCCTGTTGAGTTGTCCTCTCCAAAATCATGTATGAAAGAAACAGGATCAATTTTAATACCTATATTAATAGCTCTAGTTTTATTTGTTGGAGTCAGTGCCTCTTTAGTCTCAACTGGGGTTGTTCCGAATCCACTCAGTAGCCCTAGTCCAGTAATCTCAACACCACAACCCACCCAACAGCCAATTAGTTTAGAACAAATCAGTATTGACCAGATTACCATTGCCAACATTACGTCATCACCTAATTTAAAACAAACTGAAAATCTTGAAGATGGTTCTATTCGCTATCGTCTATATAGTCCACTATCAGCACGCGATGACATAGCTATCTTTAAAGATAACCAGCTTCTTTTTTATCGTCAGGTCAAATTAGACTCTGATCAAACCTTACCGACCATTACCGGATATCAATTAAAGTATGGTGAGCCACAGCATCGCTTATTAGGTTCAAGTTTTTATGGTTCAGGTGCAACTTTACTTTTATATACAGACCGAGGCAGAGCGGTAATTGGGAATACCAACACTAATGAAATATATGAAGAACAGACCTTTAAACCAACCGATCTAAATGGATATCTTAATCAGTTTGGAAATGATTATTTACCAGCAACCAATTCAGTCATCCAAGAAAAGTTTTGACTAGCTTGACCTAGAGGCTAGAGTTTGTTAAAATTCCCTCTAGTGTTAAAGCATTTCGCGAGAAACAACGCAATTTAATTTCTCCAGCTGGTCCGCCAGTTGGCGGAATCTCAGCGTTGCATCCCTCAAATTTAAAACTAAAATAGTCTACCGTCTATCGTCTGTAGCAATTATCTACAGCCTGTGAACTGTAGCCGGTTAGCCTTGATAAACAAGGGCCCATGGCTCAGTTGGTAGAGCGTCTCATTTGCAATGAGAAGGTCAGGAGTTCGAATCTCCTTGGGTCCACTTGTACTCAGATATTAGTTATTAATTTTTCAAATCATGTTAATAACTGGTACCTAGGTACAAAAGATAGCTTCGCTATCAAAGCCCTAGTATTTGTACTTTAAAATGTGAATACGACAGTCATTCAAAGCTCGTAGGAGCGAAGAATGACAAAATATCATCTATTACTCAAGTGATAGATGATAACTTTTTGAATTCTCTGAATATATGTACTGCAGAGTACGTATTGAAAGAGAAGAAGGCCAAATAAATTGTTATTTGTGCTGCAATTATTTTTTCGATTTATCGAATTAATGAACGCAAGTACAAATTAACAGTCATAAAGAAAGCCAAAAAATACTCAACAATAAGGCAAACGGTGGATGCCTAGGTCGAAAGTACCGAAGAAGGACGCACTAGGCGTGCGATACGCTCTGGGGAGTTGCCAAGAAACTTTGATCCAGAGATTTCCGAATGGGGTAACCAGTCCAATTTTAAATTGGATACCTCTCATTGAATACATAGATGAGAAGGGGGGTACGCGCCGAACTGAAATATCTAAGTAAGCGCAGGAAGAGAAATCAATAGAGATTCCCTCAGTAGTGACGAGCGAAATGGGAAGAGCCCAAACCATGCACCCCTTTTAGATAGCAATATTTAAAAGCGCATGGGGTTGTAGGACCTACAATATGTGATGTGAGTTTGGAAAGGAGAAGCTATTGGAAAGTAGCGCCAAAGAGGGTGATAGCCCCGTAAACGAATTTCAAGCTCCCGCTAGTAGGATTCCTGAGTAGTTCAAGACACGTGTAATCTTGGATGAATCCGCGTCGACCACGATGCAAGGCTAAATATACTTTCGGACCGATAGTGAAC
>CAYTXH010000020.1:0-16060 GCA_964441115.1 uncultured Gammaproteobacteria bacterium
TAATAACTTTTGACTTGAATTTTCTCTGAGTCGCACTAAAAATTGCATTGAAATATGCTTTAACCCAGTGATCTAGTGGCCGTTCGTAAATTGGTAAAAAAGCAAAAGCCACACCACTTAAAACGAATATGACAATCATTGGCACTGCTAAAAAGGGCAATGGTCGGAATAATAATAAATAAGTTACATAAGCTAATGCTGCCCCACCACCGAGATATCCGAATTGTTTGATTGTCATATCACCGACTAGGTGAAATTCAAATGCAGTTACATTTTGTGGTACAGGATGTTCTTCCATGGCAGTTTGCTACCAACATAACCCGTGAAAATTTACACGTCTAGATGCTCAAAATAGGTCAATATTAATTGGTAAAATCAATTTAACACTTGCATTTCGTTTGTCATTTTTAGTAATGTGGGTCTACAATTTAAAACCCTATTTAAGGGGAATGTGGTGAATATCCACAGCTGTGCCGCAACCGTAATAGCCGGGTCTACTTAAATAAACAGGTTCTTCGAGCAGGGAGATTCACACCCCTTTCGACAGGGGTTTTTTATTGGCAAAATATGTCATTAAAATTAGAAAATCGAACCTCATCACAACCTTGGTATCACCTAACTGGAACTGGCTTTAACGTTCAATCAGAGGTTCAAATGCTGTCTCGTGGTTTAAAGGAGGGACGGTTAGACCAAGCTATTAGTGATGCTCGGGGCGATCTGATTGGTTTCAAATTTGAATATTTAGCTCAACGCTCAATTCTCCCAAATCCTGTCGAAATTGCTCTTTCCAAAGATCGAAGACGATTAGTTAGTGCCATCAGCAAAAACCCGCTGACCGACATGATTACTCGTGATGAACGTCAAGGTGCTGTTCAAGATGCGATGGACTCAATTGAAAAATTTCTATTAGATGCCCCGAATGAATCGATGGCGATTATGACTAGTGCTCCAGGTAAATCTGGTTTAACTGATGGCAATGGTCGAGACATTATTTATAGTGATTCCCAAACTTATATGTTTCGTAAAAATGCTGATGGCAGTCTTGAGTCTTACACCATGGTCACCTCAATGAGTTTAAACGAAAACAGACATTTACTCGGGAAATTACGTTCAGTGTCAGGCCAATCAATTGTAAATGACAAGAAGGAATTTCAAACAGATTATGACTATGCCTCTGATCTGGTTCGTAATGTTGCACTAATTGATGGCAACCAATCCCAATTAGATTTTAAAGACATTGCTAATATGGTCGAACAAACTCGGGCAGAGATCGGGGGCACCAAAGTCTCACGAATTATTAAAAACGGAGAAGGCATTCAATCAAAATATTTTTCAGAGATTTATAGTGATTTAGGTCGACGAGATCAATTAATGAAGATTGATTCTACTTTAGAGCGACTTATTCAATCTTTCGAACAATTTGTTCGAGATAACTTAAATTCTTTATATGATCCTAGTCACAGTCACTTAATAGAAAAACGTCTGGCCATTACTATCTTAGAAATGATGCAACAAGTTCAAGGCAAGACAGACATAGCCAGTCCTGCCCGAAAAGAGACTTATTACCATGAAAATGCCAAAGCCTTAGTTGCCCAGCTGGCTACTTATGGAGGTTGTAATGGAGGAGGACAAGTAGGTTTTGGTTTAAATATGCCTCAAGCGATGAGACCTGTTGTTGTGAATTCAGTTCTTGGTCCCAGGATGGCTATGATCTCACTTTTTAATAAAGAAGCTAAATGGAGTTATCACGACGGAAACTGTATTACATGTACTTCTGAGGAGGAACGTCAAAAAACCAAACAAGTTGGACCTTGTAGTATTTGCCAAGATTGTGAAAAGCGGTTATCCTAAGAGTGTCTAATTTGTATTAAAATGTCCTATAGGAGTATAATGCAGGTATATATTATAGAAAGGAATACATATGGAAGGTGAACCACGACCCTCTCCTGAACCAGATATTCCGCTTCCAATACAATTGGAGGGTGTACAATCTGATTTAATTCGATTACATTCACAATCAAGACATGTAAGAAGCCAAGAAGCAAAAGATGATATTCAACGTAATATTAATCTTCAAAATATTGTTAAAAGAGAAGTTCTTGCTCGTTTTCATCATCCTGATTTAATTAATCTAATTGATATGGTAGTTAAGGACAGGCTAAATGAAGAACTTCTTCATGGATTTAAATCTCCAGAATCACTACAACGATTGAATCAGTTTAAAGAGTATCTAGAAGATACAGATTCTCGTCTTAGCACAGAAGAAAAAAACTTTGTTGGAATATACCATAATACTGAACATGAATTACGAAAAATTGATGCAGAAATAGAAGCAGGATCACGTAGTTCAGTTATAACTCCAGAACAAAAAGCTTACGCCATTCAATCTCATATAGAAATACAGCGTCGGATAGATCAAAAAGACGAATCACTTCAAGAACGTTTAAGAACGGGCGATTTATCTATTACTGACTATGAAAACGATTTAAAAGAACGAGCGACTCGTAATATTAACATCTTATCTTCCGCAGGGAGAGAAGCCCTCGGAGGTGAACTTAGAAAATCTCAAGAAGAGTTAGATCGTGACGATGAAGAGATTATTAGTGCATCTACTCAATATGGCACTGAAAAAAAATATTACTGGCCTCGAAGCAGATTTGGAAAAATATCTAAAATGAGATCAATTTTAAATCAAATTGCTCGCAACTATACTCAAGAAGGTACTCAGACACAACAACTGCTATTTCAAGAACTTACAGCTGTTTTAGCTACCTTAGAACAAAGTTCAGATCCTAATTCTAAACAATTGGGTAAAGAAATGAATGAAGAATTTATTCGAAGAATGCATTTTCAATCAGCCTTTTTAGCTGTGTATAATGCCGGAGATGCTAACGGAGTGGCACAAGGTGTTAACCAACTCTATGGAGGTTTAATGGATACTTTAATTAGAGATGGAGGCTCTTATAGTGAAAATAGTGAACCAAGTGCTAATTTACCCATTCAAAAAGCTATGCGATGGTATGAACAGAATGCTTTACGTTGGTTAAATATTGCTGTAGATAGTAATGCATTAGTTAATAATGAATTAATTCCGCTATTAAAAGATTATTTTGAAAGAAATTTAGGTCCAGAATATCAAGAAATAAAACGACAATATTTACTGTATAAAGAGGCTTCGGATGATGGACCAGATGCTGAAGAAAAGAAAAAATTTACTCAAAAATACAATATTTGGCAAGAATATATCAGTCATAGTGCTGACTCCGCTCAAATTATTGGCGAAAATATGTGGTCGACCACTTTACGAAGGGTAGTACAAGATCCGTTAATTGATAATTTAGGTAATATTATACATGATCCTAATGATTATGATGATAAAACTAAAAAAGGAAAATTAGAATTTTACAGTAGGCAAAAAAACGGACAAAATGGTTATTTTGCTGCGCGACGGGCATTAAAAGGAAAAGAATGGTTATGGACACAAATTGATGTTAAACGTGGCTACAAGTTTAATATGGAGTTATTAAAAGGCATTGATTTGAATACACGCGATCTTTTAAGTTTATTGCCGGGTGATCTTGAGGGAACTCTTTCCAGAACATTAAGAACTATTTATGCAGCTGAAGCTGGGCAACAAATCATAACTGATCAAATGAATGATAAGGCTAAAGAAGATGCTAAAAGTTTAGTTCAGGCTATATTAGGCATCAAAAAAACTGTTGATTGGGGGGTTGGTGATTCTAAATATGTTGATATGACCAAAATTGTTTGGAAAATGAGTGATTTTAATGAATTGTTTGAAGAAGCACGACTTCAAGTAATGAAAGATAATCAGTTAGACTCATTAGATATGTCTGACCCTCGATTTACCAACGATCCACGTTATATAGAAATAAATAATCGAAAGAATATATTACAAGGATTTATAGATAGATATAAGCCTTATACCGATCCAACACATCCAAACTTTAATGAAAATCTATTTTTCTTTACATCTAAAGGAGAAGACACTTTACTTGTAACCTATTCTACTATGATTGAGCCCCCATCATCTAAAACAGGAAGACATATAGCTAATCCGGACAATCTTAGAGATGAGCTCCAAAAAGGTGCTGACTCTTATTTACGAAAACCAAGTCCTGATGCTTTGGCAAAGTTTGTTAGCTCTTTCGGTTTTATCGGAGATCAACAAGTTCAAAGAGCCAAGCAAATTGTTTTGAATTATATTTTATGGCGTCGAGAAGGTAGCGGTAGTAAGGAGAAGCCAAAATTAAGACCATTAGATGAAGAGGCTTTAATTATAGATTTAGGCAATAAAGTCGGTTTAGACAAAGAGGCCAGAGATTTAATTAGATTCGCGCTTCGAAGTAATGATCCTTTGATGCATGAACTATTACTTCTTATGGAACAACTACCATTCGGCGCCGCGTTTTTAGATGCTATCTGGGAATTAGTTAAAGAAACTATGCAAGCTGCTGTTAAATCGAAATAAATCTTTTAGAATCCGTTTTGCATTCCCCAATCATCAATATTAAGTCGAGGAGTTGGATTTGTTGCGAGATAAGCAGCATATCCATTATTTCGATTAGTAATCCATTGACCGGGATCCATAGTATTTCCAGACTTCTCTGCTTTCCACTGATAATATCTATTAGGAGCTTGTGCTTTAGGTGTATCTGGATTCATACGATAGAAAACTCTATTCGCCAATCTATTCCAGTATCCTGATGGAGTATTGGATTCAGCAGCTCTTAATCGAGAAGAGGCAATAGATTGTGCTTCGTTAAAACGATCAAGTCCCAGCATTCGATTAGCATTTGCCTCACGGTATTTCTTTGCACCTTCAGTATATGGTTTAAACAAACGGCTTGTTCCAGCATTAGCAGACTTTCTTGCAATACCAAATCCACCTAATGCTGCTCCCATAGCTGCTTGTGGGATACCTTGCAAAGGTTTAACTCCTAATGCATCTGTAACCATTTTAGGAATTGCTGGTAGTCCAAGTAATATTCCATAAGCAACTATCAGTTGAAGTAAGCGGGTATCTAATCCACCAAAGAATGGAGGAGCGGCGGTCCATGCACTAGTATCACCTAATATGACACCGGCAAATAAAAATCCTAAGAATATTGCTGGGAAAACTAGTGAATGAGCTAATAGGTTCTTCCACCATAAATCCATTTTTCCTCCCTGACCCGGAATTGAAGCATACAAAATAATTAATGGAGACAATAAAGTTGAAACTAATATAGTTATATAACTATTTAAAAGTGACATAAACAATCTAAAGAATTGAATAGTTAAAGCCACAATAAGTACCAGCGGCAAAAGTAACGAAACAATAAAAGAGGTTGCCCCACTTATTAATAATCCGCCAGCAATTTGCTGTGCATTCATCATAGTTACAATTGTTTTGGCAAAACCACCACCTTGTGGTCCAACAAAGGGTGTTACGAAAGCCGATTTCACTGTTTCGAATGATCCACCAACTAAGTTCCAAAATTGATCTTTTAATCCCTGATTAATACTTGTTCCATAAAGAGTTAAAATATTAGAATTCTTAGCTAACCCATCTATAACTGCTGCATCTCCCAATCCATTTGGTACTGTGGCGATATTACTAATAAATATGGCTGCAACTATTTGAATTCCAATAAATGCTAAATCCACAATTAATGAAGAGATAAAATAACTAAAAGTAATTAGTAGTAAACCTACAACAAGTTTAGGTAGCGCATTTTGAATATTTACTACAGTTTGTTGATTCATCTTTCTACGAAACATAATCATAAATCCAACAATTACAAAGACTAGGGTATATAAAATAAAAGCAATTTTTTGAACAAACAAATACAAACTTTTGATCGGTTTAACAATACTTTCTCCAGAGCCCTGAACATTCTGTGCATAGGCACTTTTGACAAGACCTAAGTTTCTGCCAATATCAGCTATATATTCTCCCGTAGAAGTCGGGGACTGGTATAAATAAGCAATTCCGCTTACTATACTCCCGATAGCACCCCCATTAGGGACTGTAGAGTAAGCTTTTAATTTTATTGACCCATCTGATTGTTTTTCATTAGCTACACAGTCACCAGCTGGAGAGAATCCACCTAAAATACAGAGCCCGCCATGCATAAAATTTGTTAATGCATAGTCGGCATTTTGTGGAGCCTTATAATTAGAAGAGGTTACAGCTTGACCATCCAAACTACTGCTTTCAGTTGCGTCTTGTGCCAAAGCAGGGGTTGCTAACAAATTTAAAAAAGTAATAGCCAAAAATGTAACAATAAATAAAGATACTAAATAATTAGTAGGGGACAGTTTCATGGCAGTATCTCAAGGTTAACAATCTAAGCTCTTTTAGTCAAACAAAAAACTCTATAGCCCTTGTAAAAATTTATTTTGTTTATCTGCCTGAGGCCGGACATTATCAGGAAATAACGATTGATCCTCAACGTATTGTTCAATATCTCTCTGGCAAACTCTACCATCTTGAGTATATTGACCATTACTACCACTCTGTAAATTAGCTTCTTCTTTGCATTCTTCAATCAATTGTTCTTTATCCTCAAGTTCTGGTTGGTCATATTTTTTACTAAAGCTACTAATTTCATTTAATTTTCGATTCCCATCAGTATTATCAGTCGGTTTTAAATCGAAAACATTACAATCATTTTTTGCAGGATAGATCTTCATTCCAGAAGGGATATGAGTTACTGCCAACGCTTGAGATGTTGCCGAATACTCATCAATATCCCTTCCGGAAGTAGTATTCAACTGACATGCTCTTCCAAACAAAGCTGAAATAGTACAGCTAGCAGCTTGGAAAAAATCCTGATTAACACCACTATTTGATGTTTTTGACTTATCAATTTTGGATTTAAAATCCGAATTTACTTCACTCGGCAAAGTAATCTCAGTCAGAGTTCCTGCGATTTGTTGATCGTTGTTTCCAGAAGGATCACTAATGGAGTTTCCAGAACCACCACTTCCACTACAAGTTGCCGGGTCAGATTGCTTTTTCCCTTTATAAACAATATTTAAATTACCGTCTGCATCGCTAGTAACCTCAATCTCTGGTTCACTAATCGCATTTAAATCATCGGCTCTTTCTAGAGGGTTGGGATTAACTAATGAACCAGTACCAGAAGCAGACTCAATGTCATAACATTTAAAGTCATCGCTTGATTGAAGTTTCATAAATCCAAAGTTCCAAACCGCCATGCCATGAATATCAGGATATTTACTTTGAACGAAATTAAATGCTTCATTTAAATTGGTTTTAGTTTTTATTGCATCAATTCCAGCAATGCACATATTCCATCCAATCTCCGTTACCCAGACCGGTTTACCTTTGTTTACATAATTTGCTAGTTGGGATAAAGTTCCTCCATCTGCTGGTAAAGTAGCCTCAACCGGATAGACATGAGCACCTAAATAATCTATTTCTGGAGTTTCAGCTACTGTCTGACTAATTACCGCCAAATATTCTCCAAAATTTGCTGGATTAGGGGACAGACCCGCGGAAATAACTGACACACCCCCATTTGCAGCTTTTACCCCTCGAGCCCCACAGATTAACAATTCTTTAAAACTTGCAGCATTCAGGGCACCCATATTTTTCCACTCTGTGTCGAGATTTGGTTCATTCCAAATCTCGTATGCATCGACACTGCTCCCCAGATCTGCTGCTAAAGTTTGAGTATATTTATAAAATTTGTCATAACCATTTTCAGTGACTCCATTACCACAAATATCGCCATCATTAATAAATAATTTCAGTTCATCATTTTTAGCAATTGAAACTAATACCTTATATCCACTGCTTTTCGCTTGTTGAACCCATTGTTTGATCGGTTGCTGACTAGCTGCTACATATTGAAACTTAACCCATTGATACTGACCTGCTGGTAGACGAGAAGTAGTTGCTCCGTCTGGAATCTGAATCCCTCGTCCTAAAGGCAGAGGATCACCCGGTGCTGCCAAAACTACTAATTTTTGCCAAAGTACAAATAACAGTAAAAGAGCTAATATGCCGGTTATAAAAATTAACCGCCAAGGGTAGTGAGCAGTACGGTTATTAATCATCATTTAAATACTAACTTGGAAAGATCTTTGTTAAATCAAAATCCAAAATCGCTTTATTCCCAGTTACGGTCGCCACAAATTGAATAATCAAAAATGCCATTACCAAAAATAGCACCCCAAGTGCAGCCCAAGTAATTGTTTGTTGTGCTGCACTAATTTGTTTAGCATCACCACCGGAAGTCAAAAACTTTAACCCTGCCACAACCATCATAATAGTTACTGCCATAAAAGCTCCATAAACCAACGCTTTAACTACTCGTTCGACTACAAACTGAACCTGTTTAATACCCGCAGGTTCCGTCTGTCTTAAATTAGTTTCAGCTTGAGCAAAAACATTTATTGGGTTAAATAGAAATAAAAAGAGTAGTAAACTACACGCCAATAATTTCAACATAAAATTACTGTAACATATTTAACCAAAGTTTTTGAATTTAATTATGGAGTATTCCCGACTGGAGTTTGTCGGAGAGAGGGGATAACTCTCAAATCAAAGATATTTCCAAAACCTAATAATTGAGCAACTGTATTAGTAATTAACAATGCTAAAGCGAGTAGTGCTAGACCAACTAAGGCAGCGAATATTTGTTTTCGAGCAGCGCCAACTTTTTCTTTATCGCCACCTGAAGTGATCCAGTTGAAAGCACCCATAACGATGTAAAACAACACAACCAAAGTTGCGATAATGTAGACAATTGATAAAGCTCGGCTAATAACTAATCCAATTGGAGTAGTAGCTTCAACGCCCCGACCGGGATCTGTTAATTGAAGATTCACTCCTTGTGCATAAGCAGCTGGAACTAATACTAAGTATGTGTATAAAGAAGATAATCCCGCAGCAATCTTTTTCATGATTAAAGTAATAGTATGTACTTTAGTATCTCTCTGTCAATAGATTATCGTAAACTCTTACTAAACTATTATCCAAAAAGCTTTCCAAGACCAAGAATTTCCATAATAAAATTAGTTAAGGGTGCAGCAAGTGCTAAAACAATAGCACCAGTAATAGCACTAACAATTCTTTTTTGAGCTGCCTGAAGTGATTCTTTATTACCCCCTGAGGTAATCCAATTAAATGCTCCCCAAACAATCATAATTAATAGGGCTATTCCAGCCAAGCTATAAATTACCTTTATGAAAATATTAATCACATAATTAATCCCAGTAACTCCCGCCCCTATCGGCAATAAAAAGCATGGACGTTCAATTTTTCCTAGGGGATTTTGATTGTCTGCTTTGGATCCTGAATTTTGTTGATATGATTGGCTTTGACATGGATCTCCGTCAGCTGCCAGAACTGGTTGGCTGAAAATAGCTAAAGTTAGAGTTATCATAAATATTATCGCAATCAAAAATCTCATTATTGTTTTCCAGTCACACTAAACTCTTTAGGGCTGATTCCCAAGATCATTGGGATTGCCTCTACTATAAAGAATAACAAAATTAACAAAATTAATCCGATAATTGCATGAGTAATCATATTTCGTGATCCTGCAATAGTGTGTTCATCCCCGCCTGAAGTTACCCATCGAAAACCACCCCAGACCATATATACAAAAACTGCAGTTACCGCGATCGCAAAAGCTGGTGCCACTAAACTACTTAATAATTCTCCAAACGAACTCCACTTACCTAGACCAAGAGGTAATAGTTCGTTTAAAGGTTTAGCATGTGCAGTTTTAATTAATTCCATTATTGTTTTGTTGCTAACGACTGTAACCAACCACTAATAGAGTAGGCAAGTAAAGTAAAGATAAAACCGATGATTGCCCATGTAATCCGACCCCGAGCCTTTTTTAAATTATCTTTATTTCCACCCGCAAAAATATACTGAAAAATTCCCCATGCCATCCATATCAATAATAGAAATCCCATTATCTGTAATGTATAAGTCAAAATAACGGAAATTAATCCACCCAAAGAAGTCTCTGATAATTTGAAATTAGTTTCAACGGGATTATTAAATTGGGTATTACCGACAACGAATTGAAATAACGACATCATATTTATAAACTACAGTTACTAGAAGTAGCATCACCACCAAAGATGCCTCCAGTAATACAGTTCAATCCCAGTATATCAACTCCGATTATTCTTAGTAAAACAATGGAGAAAAGAATAAACACTAGTCCCAGAATTGCTGAAGTAAATCGCCCTTGTCCTGATTTTAGAGCATTGGCATCACCTCGAGATAAAATCATTTCGACAGCTCCCCAGATCATTAAGATTAAAGCAATGCCACCCGCTAATCCTACAAAAACCTCAACTAGTCTTTGTGTTAATTTTCCTATATCAGTTGGTACGCAACCGATAGCAGTTAATACACCATAAGTTTGTCCGGCAACAGGATTAGTAACAATTTTTCCAGTACTAGTATCACATAGTTGACCACTAGACCTAGAACAACCATTGGCAGTAGCAGAACAATCAGTAGGTTTAGATTTAATAGTATTAGATGTTGTTTGATTAAAGGCCTGACATTTTTTTGTTTGAGCATCACACACACTCATAGGACACTCTGCGTCAGAACTGCAACTTTTCGGAGCTAAATAACCCCCGACACATTCTTCATTTGATCCAACACCGTTGGCGCAAGGGATCATCCAGCAAGCAAATTCTTTAGTCTGTCCGTAATCACAGTTCCTATTATCATCAGGGCAATCACAGATTGTTGATGTAGGACAAGATTTAGCTGCTGGTCCAGACACACCATAAACTGTGCACTTAGAATCTTTCACTCTAACAGGTAAAACTGTTTGAGTATCTCCTTGATTTGATTGCAGTTGCTTGTTCTCTGCAGCAATTGGTTGTCTAGTAGACGTACTTTTACATACTTTATCAGTATCGCAATAGGCATTTGGAGGGCATGTATCGTTAGCGGGATCACAGCTAACTTGAGCAGATACCGAGGTTGAAGATAAAAAGAAAAAGCACAGACAACTTATAATTATTATCAGTAATCGGCAGTAGTTTCTCACTCTTCCAGCTTATTCCAATTCTTAAGTTGTTGCAACCGAAAATCTGGTCGAAAGGTAATGTCCCGCTTCCTCTCTGCTATCCTTGGTATAATCCTTCTCTTATTAACAGTTCCACTGTTTTTAGTTACTGTGCAAGCAGATGAGTTAGAAGAGATTCAAAAGCAACTTACGGAATTAAATAAAGCTCGTGAACAATCTGTTAGTGCCACCAAACCTTTAGAGAGCCAACTCACTTCGTTGCAAGTTCAATTGACGAATATTCAAAACAATATTCAATCTTTAACTAATAAAATTGCTGCTAAAGAAAATGAGTTAGATAAAAGAACTGAAAAACTCGCCTATCAACAAGCCTTACTTGAGCAGCGAGTTCGGTCCTACTATATTCGCTCTTATCAATCAAACCCCATGACAATTATTTTCTCTTCTCAAGATAGTGGCAACCTTTTCCGTGAACTTTCATATCGTCAAGCTACTACTCAAGAAGATCAAAAAGTTATCAGTAGTGTTACCAATGAAATTATTGATTTATTAACTCAAAAAGAAAAATTAGAGTCAGATAAAGTCGCTATCGCTAAGGTTAAAGTTGAGGTTGATAAAAATGCTTCTTTTATTGGGGGAGAGATTACTAAAGCCAAAGCTTATCAAGCCTCTTTATCAACTAAAATCGCTGAGCTTAATGCAAAACAACAAGCTATTTTAGCAGCTAAGTCTGGAAACTTTGTGACCTCCGTCGGTGATGTTCCGCTAGCTGATGATGCTAATGCCCGACCAACCTTTGACCCAGGTTTTCGCCCAGCTTTTGCTGCCTTTTCTTTCGGGGCTTATACTCACCGCAACGGTATGAGTCAGTATGGTGCTAAAGGTCGAGCTGAAGCGGGTCAAAGTGCTGAAGATATTCTTAAAGCTTATTATCCAGGATCGACTCTAAAAAAAGATTATCCAGTTCCAGCCACTATTAATGTAACTGGAATTGGCACTCGTAATTTTGAAGATGAGTACATGATGGGTATTTATGAAATGCCAAATTCATTCCCTAAAGAAGCACTTAAAGCCCAAGCAGTAGCGGCTAGAACTTATGCCGTCCGTCAGGGTGGCTCAATCTGTGCTACTGAATCATGTCAGGTTTTTAAAGACTCCAAAAAAGGTGGAGCATGGGAAGAAGCAGTCCGAGAAACTAAAGGTTGGGTTTTAGAAGGGGGAGCAAATGCTCAATATTCATCGACTACAGGTGGTTACGGTAATAACTCTGGTTGGGATACTAAATGTGGTGGACGACAATGTTGGACTGGTGATGCTTACGAAAAAATGGCTGGATCTCCATGGTTTTATAAGGGTTGGTATCGCGATCGAAATGGTTCAAGTTGTGGTCGTTCTCATCCATGGTTAAATCAAGAAGAAATGTCCGACATCTTGAATTCTTGGATCGTCTATCAATCTGGTGCTGATCGAGATCGAATCTCTCCAATTAACACTGATTGTTGGCCTGGCAATCCCTTCTCATTTAGTGAAATGAGAGATAAAGCTAACGGTAATGGTGGTGCAGTTACTAGTATCTCAAGTGTTAGTGTTACTTATTCAGAAGGTGGTAATACTGCTAATGTCAGTTTTTCTACTAATCGAGGTACTGTATCTGTATCTGGATCTGATTTCAAAACCATCTTTAACTTGAGAGCTCCAGGTTATGTCTCAATAAAATCTCCTCTTTATAATATTGAGTCAAAATAGTTTGGATTGTCAGCAGCTATGAGCAGGCAGCTATTAGCCAAATTATGGAATTTCCGATTGTGTTTACAACAATCCAGATCCCACCCCTATGTGCCACACCACTGTGTTAAAATTTGTGTATGAAATTCGGATTTTTTCCTTCATATTTTGATCATCCCAGCAATATGCGATTTGCTGAACAAGAAGCTGATGAATCAATTGAGCTATTATTACGGCAACATTGGTTTGTTAACGTTCCTTGGATTTTCTTCTCAGTGTTAGCTTCGTTCTTGCCATTTTTATTACTTTTTAGTCAGCAATTATTTGGAGTTGATTTACTTTTAACTGTTCCACCTTCACTAATAACTGCCATGTTAATTCTTTGGTACTTATTAATTACCGCCTATGTTTTAGAAAACTTCCTGTTTTGGTATTTCAATATTTATATTGTTACTAATCAACATTTAGTTGATATCAATTTTGAAAATATTTTAAATCGATCTGTTGTTGAAGCTGGATTAGAGAAAGTAGAAAGTGCTTACTATGATAATAAAGGTTTGGCTAGATCTTTATTTAACTATGGTAATGTCATTGTTCAAACTGCTGCTGAAAGCCAACAAATTACTTTCTTTGCAGTTCCGTATCCTAATTTAGTTGTTGATCGAATTAATGATTTGCGAGTTACGTTTAGAGAATAAATATGAGTATCGATCCATCCACCACCTTTGATATTTTCACTTTAATTAGTAGCTTTTGGGTGATTTTTAAAATCGTGTTTATTGTTGCTTTTGGACTTTATTTTATTTTTAGTTTAATTATCGTTCGCCAAGTGCAGCTAATGACTGATACTTTAGTCACCGAAGTGTCTCCAGTTTTGAGAGGATTAAGTATTATTCATGCTGGAATCGCCCTAGGTATTTTAGTGCTGTCCATAGGCTTGCTCTAAAGTAGTAAAATAAAGCTATTCAATGTTAAAATCCGCCAAAGCTATTGGTGCCAATACAGATACTGCTTCTAGTCAGGCATTCATTTTCCGTCAACCGGATATCACTTTTGGGTTATTAATTTACGGTCAGGCCGAAGCTGCTTTTGTCAAAATCAAAGCTGCAGTCACTTCAGTCGAAAATTATTTAACAGGTGAAATAGAGTCTGTCCCAAATACATTTAAAAAAACTTTAGAATCACTCGCCCCATTATTATCTGAGTTGGATAATTCTGGTGTTTTATTAGTTGCTTGGAAAGAAGATGTAGTTTATTTACAATCCATCGGTGAATTCGAAGCTGTTCTTCATCGCCAAACTCAGTCTATTTCTTTATTAACCAATAGCGATAACCAACAACTTATTTCTGGTCATCTTCAATCAGGGGATAGAGTAGTGATTTCAACTAAAACGCTGACCACATTTTTAAATACTCTTCAAGATTCACCTTTCGATATTCGTACAGTTAGTTTAGAAGACTTCCCAGCGCATATTCATGAGCTGTTGTTGGATAAAGCAGATGCCAGTCCAGTCAGTGCCATCATTTTAGATTCAGAAGATGCCACTGAGATCCTATCTCGCTCCGAAATAAAGTTAAACACTCCTTCCCTCAGACCCACTTTGCCCAAAATAAATTTAATGGCATATTTGCCGAAAATTAATTTCCCAATTGGATTCTGGCGACGGCGAGGAAAAGTCGTCACTCTTATTGTCGTAGTCTCCGTAATTGCTGTTTTAGCTGGATTAGGTTGGGTTGCTTGGGGACAACAACAAAAGACCCAACAAGTGAATCGTTTATTAGCAACCGCTCAAAATAAATTGGATCAGGCAAGAAGTTTAAGAGATCTAAATCCACAAGGAGCTCAAAGTAGTTTAGTCGAGGCGCGGCAAGTTTTGGCTGAAGCTCGGAAACTCGATCCTGACAATAACCAAATTCAGCAATTTACCCAAACTTTAAATGATTCGACGGCGGATGTTTTAAAGATCTATCAAGTTACCGACTGGCCAGTTTTCTTAAGTCTAGATTTGCTTAACGACAGTTTCTCACCGAACCGGTTCTCTTTATCGATGGATCAATTATTGCTTTACGACAACAGTCAGCGGACTTTAGTTATGTTGACTCTACCTCAAAAGGGTAACAGTATTTTGGCTGGTCCAAATCAATTAGGTAATGCAGAGGCAGTCACCATTAATGGTGATTTTGCTTTTGCTTATTCTGAAAGAGGAATAGTTCGGATCGATACTCGAACTAAAAAAGATATTGTGGCTGTTAAACCAGATACGGAATGGGCACGAATTGTCGACATCGTCGGTTTTGCTAGCAATATTTATATGTTAGATGCAGGTAAAAACCAAATTTGGAAATATGTGCCTGTTGCCGCTGGTTATAGCGATCGGATGACTTATTTTCGCCAAGACTTATCAGTTAATTTGAGCCAAGCCAAACGTATGTTAATCGATTCCTCAGTTTGGATTTTGAATCAAGATAATAGTCTCGATAAATATACTTCAGGTAATCAAGATTACTTCTCCTTTAGTGGTTTGGATGAAAACATTCAAAATATTTCAACCTTCTTCCTTTCAGATGAAACTACCAAGCTATATGTGATTGACGCGAAAACCTCACGCCTTCTTGTCTTCGATAAAACTGGTGCCTATCAAGCTCAATATAGTGGGGAGAAGTTTGCTACCGCTCAAGATCTGTTAGTTGATGAAAAAGGTAAAAAGATTTACTTACTTGAAGGTAATAAGATTTATCAAATCGATCTCCGATAGATTCCCTTAGGCACGATTAAATCGTATAATAGCATCATAGTTTTATGAAAATTATTAATCGACAAGCTCGTTTCCAATATCGTGTCATCGAAACCCTCGAAGCAGGGATCGTTTTAACTGGTGCTGAAGTTAAATCAGTGCGGAATCAACGAGTTGATTTAGCAGCTGGTTTTGCCAGAATTCAAAACGGTGAAATGTATCTTAAAAATGTCATGATTTTTCCATATAACGGACAAACAGCAGAAGAGTACAATCCGCGGCGAGATCGAAAGTTGTTGATTCATCGGCGTCAAATTAACACTTTAACTGGAAAATTATCCCAAGGTAGCTTCACCCTAATTCCTTTATCTGTTTATGATCATCACAATCTGATTAAAGTTGAGCTTGGTTTAGTTGAATCTAAAACCTTTGAGTTGTATGACTTTAATAATAGAAGAACTAAAACTATTTCGTATGTTTATTATGATGAGTTAGGAAAAATCTCATCATCAAACACGATTGAAGATAAAGATCAAAAGTGGTCTGTTGTTATTC
>CAYTXH010000020.1:16070-17536 GCA_964441115.1 uncultured Gammaproteobacteria bacterium
AATTGATAAACGTCGTCAAATAAAACAACGAGATGAAGATCGTCAATTAGAGCGTGATTTAGTTCGAAATGATCATAAAAAAAGCCCCAGTGAATAACTGAGGCTTTTAAAGTGTGGAGACGCCGATGTGTGATATCGGGTCTGAAACAAATCTTAGAAAACGTCTACAAGCTTAGCTAGATAATATTTTGCTTTTCAGTTGTAACCAATCTAGCTGGAAAACTAAAAAGTAATAGAAGCATCTTTAATTAACTGAGATCTACTAACACTCAAGTTAATTGCATTCTGACTGTGTATTTACCTAAGAGCATCCATCAAAAAGAGATATCTCTTAAGCACCTTAAGCAGCTAGGGCGTACCCAGTGCTTACTTGAGGTAAGAGTCCAGCTTGGATATTAGTCCAAACAGACTTTACCTTAGAAGTGACAGCATTGTCACTTAAGGACTGACCATTATTAGTGCCAGTTATATTTGAAACCATATTTTACGCTGTAAGGTTTCCTTAGCGGCTTGCAGTTTTTAAAGAGCTATTCCGTCGAATCTATACGTCCCCGTAATGTGTATATTACCATATTTTGTGCCCAAATTCAAATTTACACGCCTATTTTAGCTTGATTTCTTCTTTAGAAGTGCTATATTACGGCTAATTCTGCCAAGTCTAATGAGTCAATCATTTTACCGTTGGATACTGAATCTATTTTTTCCTCGTTGGTGTGTTGGTTGTCATCGGATTGGTAGTTATCTGTGTCCAAATTGTACTCAGCAAATTAGCCAGAAAGAGTTGCTTTGCCCGCAGTGCTCACGCTTAGCAATGTTTGGACAAACCCATCCTATTTGTCAGCGACCATATGGTCTGGATGGTTTATGGACTTACGGCAGCTATTCTTTACCATTAAAACAATTACTTCAAAAATTAAAATATCGTGGCATTTATGATTTAGTAGAGGAGTTAGTCGATTTAATTATCTCTTATTGGGTTAAATATCCACCGCAATTTATGGACTTAATCAAAAAAGACAGAGGAGTTAACTGGATTGTTGTGCCGGTGCCACTGCATCCCCATCGACAAAGACAGCGCGGATTTAATCAATCGACTCTAATTGCAAAATTGATCGCTACCAAAATAGGCCTTGAATATCGAGACTGTCTTATAAAAGTTAAAAATACCCAGCCACAAGCCAAGTTAGATCGTCATTCCCGACTACTCAACCTCCATGGAGCTTTTAAATTAGCTGCAGGCTGCCAGCTGCGAGCCGGCAACATTTTATTAGTTGACGACGTCTGGACTACCGGCACTACACTTCGAGAATGTGCCAAGGTTTTAAAAAGAGCTGGAGCTAAACAAGTTTGGGGACTTACAATTGCTCGCTAAACAGGGTTTCTTGAATATTAATAATCTCAGTTAATCCGTTCCTTCACGCCACACTCTAACGAATTTAATTTTGATTTAATAAATTGACTAAGTA
>CAYTXH010000021.1:0-1430 GCA_964441115.1 uncultured Gammaproteobacteria bacterium
AACAAGCACACTGTGAGTCAATTGGTTGGGAATCTAAAGTGAATTCAGAATTACGGATAGAAAGAGTGAATTTATTGCCGGGATTACCACCAGTTTTTGGAGAGATATAAAGCGAACCATTACGTGCTCGTCGAGTTGGGGCAACACAATCAAACATATCGATCCCTCGTTCAACACAGTTAAAGAAATCTTCAACTTCACCGATTCCTAAAGCGTGTTTGGGCCACTCTTCAGGTAAATGGGGCATTACCCATTCCATAGTTTGATAAATGGCGGTGCTGGCTGCCCAATCAGTGTCTTCACCTCCCCAATATTCACTTGTCCCAAAAGAACCACCGATTGATAGGCCTGAAAAATCATGAGAGGCGACCCACTTAGCTTCGTTAACTCGAATTTCTTGATCATACACTCCTTGAAGAATTCCAAATAATTGTGATTTTGGGTTGATGGATGAGGCCAGATTTTGGTCGAAATAGGTTTTGCTAGCAAGTTCCCAGCGATGAGTTCGCTCTAAAGATTTAAATGTATATTCCGGATTGGCCAGAGGAGAGAGTAATTCATCTAAAACTAGAATAATGTCTGAGCCAAGATTTAATTGAATTTCAATTGATCTTTCAGGTGATAAAAAGTGTTTTGATCCATCTAGATGAGATGAAAACTCAACGCCATCTTCGGTAATTTTAGAGAAAACTTTACGATCATCTGAGGTTTTTTCTTTAGGTTTAGTTGGGCCAGATTTACGAACACCGTGTTCGATCATGGCACCTAAAGAAAAAGCTTGGAACCCCCCTGAATCAGTTAAGATCGGGCCATCCCAGTTCATAAATTTATGTAACCCACCGAGTTTTTTGATGTGTTCACTAGTTGGACGCAAGTTTAAATGATAAGTATTGCCGAGAATAATTTGAGCGCCTGCTTGTTTTAAGTCGATAGGATCTAAAGCTTTAACTGTTGCTGCTGTTCCGACTGGCATAAAGACTGGTGTTTGGACTTGACCATGGCCAGTTTGGAGTACACCAGCTCTGGCTTGCCCATCTTTAGCACTAATCTTAAAATTTGACATGGTGATAGTTTAACATTTTTATTTTGTATCTTGCGTTGAGAAATAGTCTGAGATAGAGTGTGTAACAGGAGGTGAATCAAATGAAAGGATTTTTAGATTTCGTTCGTGAACAAGGGGTAGTTGGTTTAGCAGTTGGATTTATTTTAGGTGGAGCAGTTTCGAAATTAGTTGCAGCGTTAGTTGAAGATTTGATTAGCCCAGTATTGGCTTTAGGATTGAATAATTTAGCAAGTATTAAGGATGCTTATCTCCAAATTGGAGGAGCTAAATTAATGTGGGGTCATTTTATTAATGTCCTAATTGATTTTATAATAATTTCTTTGGTAGTTTATAGTTTGGTTAAATTATTTAAGTTTGATCGGTTAGA
>CAYTXH010000021.1:1440-5351 GCA_964441115.1 uncultured Gammaproteobacteria bacterium
ATAGGTTTCTGTTACAAAAGCTAAGTTAACCTCTTGACGAGGGGCTTCGGCTGTGATAAATTACCGTTAATACGAATAAAGGTCGTTATAAGTAAACGTATAGTTGTACGTTTACTTTTTGTCGTATTTGTCTTGATGATAGCTTCGGTTGTCAAAAAGATAAAAAAATTACTAGCAAAAACTAGTTAAATACTGCCAAAAATCATCTACTTTATGCAGCAAGCGGTACCAAATAAATTAAATAATCGGGTTTATTGGGGTCATAACCCAAATTTGCCATCTAAACTTGATTTAATCAAAATCCAACGCGAATCTTACGATCGATTTTTAGAAGAAGGTATTAAAGAAGTTTTAGCTGAAATTACTCCAATTACTGATTTTACAGGTAAAAACTGGCGCTTAGATTTAGGTGAATCTAGCTTTTCAAAAGGAAAATATACTCCAGAACAATGTGCGATTAAAGGTATTTCATATGATGCTCCATTAAAAGTTAAAGTTACATTAACTAATTTACAAACTAACGAAGAATACAAACAAGAAGCTTTCTTGGGTGATATCCCAATGATGACTGATAAAGGTACTTTTATTGTTAATGGTATTGAACGGGTTATTATTAACCAAATTGTTCGATCTCCAGGTATCTTCTTTAGTATGTCAGAAGATCCAATTACTGGTAAAAAATTATACGGTGCTGAAATCAGACCTGCGCATGGTTCATGGTTAGAATTTTCAGTTTCACGATCAGATGTAATTACTGTTAAGATCGATCGACGACGAAAATTTGCTGCAACTACTTTCTTGCGAGCATTAGGTTATAACGAAGAACAAATTCGAGAATTATTTAAAGATGTTGATACCAATGAAGATCATCAATATGTAGAGAGTACTTTAGCTAAAGATTTAACTAAAGATCAAAATGAAGCTTTGATGGAAATCTTCCGAAAAATGCGACCTGGAGATCCAGTTGTTTTAGATACAGCTCGATCTTTGCTCGAAAACATGTTCTTTAATGCCCGACGATATAACTTAACTCGAGTTGGTCGATACAAAGCTAATAAGAGATTAGGTTTAGAAACTCCAAATACTCCAGAAAATCATGTTTTAACTAAAGAAGATATCGTTGAAACTTTGAAATATTTAATTAATCTTTCAAATGGTAATGGTCGAGTTGATGAAATTGATCACTTAGCTAATCGACGGGTTCGATCAGTCGGTGAATTAGTTGCTGTTAATGCTTTCCGAGTTGGTTTACAGAGATTAGAAAGAGTTATTAAAGAGAGAATGAGCTTATTAGCAGCTGATCAAGAGATTAGTGCTGCAGCTTTAGTTAATGCTCGACCAGTGATTGCGGCAATTAATGAATTTTTCCGAAGCTCACAACTATCACAGATCTTAGATCAAATTAATCCATTAGCTGAGGTTGATCATTTACGACGGTTATCAGTTATGGGTGCTGGTGGTATTGCTCGAGATCGTGCCAGCTTCTCAATTCGAGACGTTCATTATTCACAATATGGTCGTATTGATCCAGTGCGATCACCTGAAGGTCAAAACATTGGTTTGGTTACTTACTTAGCTTTATATGCACGAATCAATGAATATGGTTTCTTAGAAGCTCCATATCGCAAAGTAGTTCAAGAAAATGGTAAATCACGAGTTACTGATGAGATTGTTTACTTAACAGCTGACGACGAAGAAGATAAATATATTACTGAAGCAACTATTTCTATTGATGAAAATGGTTATATTAGCCAAAATCGAGTTCCAGTTCGATTAGGTGGAGCTTTCTTTGAAGCTGATAGCAAATTAGTTAACTTAATTGATATCACTCCACAAGAAATTATTGGAACTTCAGCTTCATTAATTCCTTTCTTGGCTCATGATGATGCAAACCGAGCTTTGATGGGTTCACACATGCAATGTCAGGCTGTGCCGTTGTTGTTACCAGAAGCTCCATTAGTTGGAACTGGTATGGAAAGAATTGTTGCTGATAATATTGCTCGAGTTGTCCGAGCTCCATTTGATGGTGTAGTTAGTTATGTTGACGGCGATAAAGTTGTGCTAGAGGGTGCTGAAAAAGTTGAATTCAAAGTTAGCAAGTTTATTGGTTCACCAAGCATGACATGTTACTCACAACGTCCAGTTGTCCAATTAGGACAAAAAATTAGTGAAGGTGATCTATTAATTGAGGGTACTTCAACTGATATGGGTGAACTATCCTTAGGTCGAAACTTATTAATCGCTTACATGACTTACGATGGATTAGGTTATGAAGACGCGATTGTTATCTCCGACAGATTAGTCAGAGAAGATGTTTTGACTTCAATTCATATTGAAGAATATTCAACAGATGTTGTTGAAACTAAATTAGGTCCAGATGAAATCACTAATGATATCCCAAATGTTTCTGAAGAAAACTTAGCAAACTTAGATGATCAAGGTATTGTTCGAATCGGTGCTGAAGTAGTTCCAGGTGACATTTTAGTTGGAAAAGTTCAACCAAAAGGTGAAACTGAATTAACAGCTGAAGAGCGGTTATTACGAGCTATCTTCGGTGAAAAAGCTAAAGAAGTCCGGGATACATCTTTACGAATGCCTCATGGTGAAAAAGGAACTGTTATTGGTGTTCAAATCTTATCTCGAGAACAAGGTGATGATTTAGAAGCTGGTACATTAATGAGAATCAAAGTTCGAGTTGCTCAGCTCCGAAAAGTTACAGCTGGAGATAAATTGGCTGGACGACACGGAAACAAAGGTGTTATTTCACGAATCGTTCCTGCATACGATATGCCACGATTAGAGGATGGTACTCCAGTAGATATCATCATTTCACCAGTGACTATTTTAGGTCGTATGAACTTAGGTCAGTTATTAGAGGCTCACTTTGGTTTAGCAGCTGGTAAATTAGGGTATAAAGTAGCAGTTCCAGTCTTTGAAAAAGTTGATGAAAATATTCTGACTCAAGAATTTGAAAAAGCTGGAATTCCAGTTTCAGGTAAGAGTAAATTAATTGACGGTCGATCAGGTGAATATTTCGCACAAGAAGTTACTGTTGGTCGAGCATATTTCTTGAAATTGATCCACATGGTTGAAGATAAAACTCACGCACGATCAACTGGACCATACTCACTAGTTACACAACAACCTTTGGGTGGTAAAGCTCAAATGGGTGGACAGAGATTAGGAGAAATGGAGGTTTGGGCATTAGAAGCTTATGGTGCTGCTCATGTCTTACAAGAAATGTTAACTATTAAGTCTGATGATGTGGTTGGACGAGCTAAGGCTTTTGAAGCTATTGTTAAAGGAACTGAGATTCCACAAGCTTTGATTCCAGAATCATTTAAAGTGTTGGTTAAAGAGTTACAGTCATTAAACTTGTCAGTTGAAACATTAGGTGCTAAAATTTCGGCGACAGAAGAGAATGAAGAAACTCCAGCTGAGAAGCAAGAGTTATCAGAATTTGAGCAAGCATTAGGTGTTGCTGCAGTTAGTGAATCCAGCGAAGTTGCATCAGAAGAGAGTCCAATGGAATTAAAGGATGCTGAAGAAATGGCTGCTGAAGAAGCTGCAGATGAAGCTGAGATGTCTGAAGGTGAAGAATCAACAGAGGAACCAGATCTAGATGGAATCGAAGGTCCTTCAGCTGAAGATTTAGAAAAGATTGAGGAAGGAGACGAAAATTAATATGAACGATTTATTAGATTTTGAATCATTAAAAATATCAGTAGCTTCTCCTGAGCTAATTAAAGCATGGAGTTTTGGTGAGGTTACCAAACCAGAAACTATTAATTACCGAACTCTAAAAGCTGAAAAAGATGGTTTGTTTAGCGAAAACATCTTTGGTCCAACAAAAGATTACGAATGTTATTGTGGAAAGTACAAAAGAATTCGTTATCGAGGTGTTATCTGCG
>CAYTXH010000021.1:5361-15999 GCA_964441115.1 uncultured Gammaproteobacteria bacterium
GAGTTACTCAACCCAAAGTTCGACGAGAACGAATGGGACATATCACATTAGCAGCTCCAGTTGCTCACAATTGGTTCGTAAAAGGTGCTCCTTCAAAGATGTCATTAGTCTTAGATTTGACTATGAAGAATTTGGAAGCAGTTATTTACTTTGCTTCTTACCTAGTTATCGAAGTTGATGCTGACAAGCAAAAAGCTGCATTTGAAACTTTAGAAAAGGCTTGTGAAGATAAAAAAGAACAAGCTAAAGCTAATTTAGAAAAGAAAGTTGAAGAATTAGAATCTAGTCACAAAACTGAAGTTGATGATCTAAAAGATAAATCTAAAGATGCTGAAAAGTTTGATATTACATCTGGTGAAGTGACTCTAAAACAACGACAAGAGATCGCTAAAATGCGAGAAGGTTTAAGTATCGAACTTAGCCAAATTGAAGAGATCTACAAAACATTAGCTGATTTAGTTAAGAGCGTTCAACCATTACGATTATTATCCGAAGATGAATTCTACAAGTTAGATGAGTATGGTGTTGGTGACTTCTTAAGAGTCGGTATGGGTGCTGAAGCATTATTAGAAGTTCTAAAGACTATTGATGTTGAGAAATTAGCTGCAGAATTACGAGTTGAAGTTCAAAAATCATCTGGTCAACGACATATTAAAGCTACTAAGAGATTACGAATTGTTGAAGGTATGCGAGGTTCTAAAGTTGAACCAGCATGGATGATCATGACTACTTTACCAGTTCTTCCACCAGATTTGCGACCAATGGTCCAATTACCTGGAGGTCGATTTGCAACTTCTGATTTAAATGATTTATATCGACGAGTTATCAATCGAAACAATCGATTAAAGAGATTGATTGATTTAGGTGCACCTGAAATTATCTTGCGCAACGAAAAAAGAATGTTACAAGAAGCTGTTGATTCTTTGATCGATACTAACTTGCGAGCTAACAAATCACGAACTGGTCATCAATTACGATCATTATCTGACATGTTGCGAGGAAAACAAGGTCGATTCCGACAAAATTTGCTAGGAAAGCGGGTAGACTATTCAGGACGATCAGTTATTATTGTTGGTCCACAATTAAAACTTAACCAAGTTGGTTTACCAAAAGAAATGGCGTTGGAAATGTTCAAACCATTCGTTTTGCGAGAAGTTATGGTTCGAGGATTAGCTTCAAATGTTAAAGGTGCTAAGAACGTTCTAGAGTTACGACCACCAGAAGTTTGGGATATTTTGGAAGAAGTTAGTGCAAAACATCCAGTTTTGATCAACCGAGCTCCAACTTTGCATCGTCTAGGATTCCAAGCTTTCTATCCTATCTTGATTGATGGTAATGCGATTCAAATCCACCCATGTATTTGTTCTGGATTTAACGCTGACTTCGACGGTGACCAAATGGCGGTTCATATTCCATTATCAGAACAAGCACGACACGAAGCTGAACAATTGATGATGGCTAAAGAGAACTTATTGAAACCATCAAATGGTTCACCAATTAACGTTCCTAACCGAGAAATGGCTTTGGGATCTTACTTTATTACTTCATTAGATCCTAAATCACCACAAACTTTAGACAAAGAAGCTAAAGTTTATACAAAAGAAGAAGCTATTTTAGCTAATCAAATCGGTCAATTGAAATTACGATGGTTAGTTCGATGTGAGATTAATGGTAAATTACATGACACAACTGTTGGTCGAATCATGTTTAATGATGTCTTACCAGATAGCATTGATTACATTAACGAACCAATTAATGACAAGATGATCGTTAAAGTCATGATGGAAGCTTTCACTAAGTTTGATCGAGACGAAGTTGCTCGATTAGTTGATGCAGTTAAAGCAATTGGTTTCTGGGGATCAACTCACTCAGGTATGAGCTTGGCTATTACTGATAACAAAATTATTCCTGAAAAAGGTCAATTAATTGCTGACGGAGACAAAGAAATTCAAGAAATTGAAGAAAATGTTGCTAAAGGTTTGATTACTAATGAAGAACGACGAGTTTTGAGCCAAGAAGTTTGGACTCGAGTTGGAGAAGAAATTGTTCGACGAACTTTTGCTTCTATTGAGGCAGATAGTCCAATCCAAATTATTATTAATTCTGGAGGTGCTCGTGCAGGTAAAGCTCAAATCGCTCAGACTTCTGGTATGAGAGGTTTCTCAGTTGACGCAACAGGTCGTATCGTAGAATTACCAACCAAATCTAATTACCGAGAAGGTTTGGGTGTGTTCGAGTACTTTACTTCATGTCGAGGTGCTCGAAAAGGTGTTGCTGACCGAGCTTTGAGAACTGCTGACGCTGGTTATTTGACACGACGACTAGTTGACGTATCTCATGATTCAATTGTTCGATCACATGATTGTGGTACTGAAAATGGTTTAGTATTACGAGTTCCACACGATAATCCAACTTCAGTTACCTCTCGATTCTTAGGTCGAAAGGTAGTTGAGAAAGTAGTTGATCCAAAATCAAAAGAAGTTATCGTTGAAGCTGGCGGATATATTCAAGAAAACGAAGTTACTGCAATCTTGAAGTCAGAAATAGAAGAGATCAATGTTCGATCAGTCTTAGTTTGTGAAGCTAAAGTTGGTTTATGTTCAGCATGTTATGGATTAGATTTGATCACACGACAACCAGTTGCTCTAGGTGTACCAGTTGGAGTTGTTGCTGCTCAATCTATCGGAGAACCAGGAACTCAGTTAACAATGCGTACTTTCCACTCTGGAGGTGTTGTTGGAGCAGATATTACTCAAGGTTTGCCTCGAGTTGAAGAATTAGTTGAAGCTCGAACTCCAAAGAGTAGCAGCCCAATTGCTGAAATTGCAGGTAAAGTAACTATTTCAGATACTGAAGAAGGTCGAGTAGTTCGAGTTCGGACAACTACTAAACCCCATGAAGAGAGAGAATACACAATCCCTCCTTATGCTCAAATATTAGTTGAAGACGAACAATTGATTCCAGCAGGAACTCAATTAACTTCTGGTTACTTAGATATTAAAGAAGTATTACGAGTTCGAGGTTTACGAGAAGCACAACGATATATCGTCGACGAAACTCGAAAAGTTTACGAAGGTAATGGTGTGCCAATTAATGAGAAACACTTCGAAGTTATCGTCCGAAAGATGTCTGATAAAGTTCGAATTGAAACTCAAGGTGATACTGCATTGTTACCAGGAGAGATTATTGATCGAAATCGATTTGAAGAAGAAAATACTAGAGTCTTGGTTGAAGGTGGAGAGCCATCAACTGCAGGTGTTGTTATCTTAGGTATTACTAGAGCTTCTCTACAAACAGAAAGCTTCTTGTCAGCTGCTTCATTCCAAGAAACAACAACAGTTCTTTCAGAAGCTGCAACCCAAGGTAAGGTTGATCGGTTGCTAGGATTGAAAGAAAACGTTATAATTGGCCGATTGATCCCAACTAGCCCGGATCGAGCGACAGTCGAATAAAAATATTATGCCAACAATAAGTCAGCTAGTTCGAAAAGGCCGAGATCGGAAGACAAAGAAAATTCGCGGAACTGCATTAAGACGTTCCTACAATGCTCTAACTCGTCGTTACTCGACCACACAAAATCCGCACAAGCGGGGAGTGGTGACCTTAGTTAAAACTATGACACCAAAGAAACCTAACTCAGCGTTACGAAAAGTGGCTAGAATTCGATTATCTAATAAGACTGAAATCACAGCTTATATTCAAGGTGAAGGTCATGATTTAGCTGAACACGGAATTGTTTTGGTTCGTGGTGGTCGGGTAAAAGATTTAGTTGGTGTAAAATATCATTTAGTTCGAGGTAAGTTAGATTTAGCAGGTGTTAAAGATCGCAAACGAGGCCGTTCAAAATATGGTACTAAGCGACCAACTGCAAAAGGAGCAGCAGCATAATAGATTATGAGATCAGGTAAAGTACAAAAAAGGATTTTAGAAGCAGATCCAATTTATAATTCAAAATTAATTACTCGTTTTATCAATCGAGTGATGTTTGATGGTAAGAAATCTGTAGCGCAAAGAATGGTTTATGGAGCTTTAGCTGAAATTGAAAAAGCTGGAAAAAATCCATTAACTATTTTTGAATTAGCTTTAAATAATGTTTCTCCAAAAATGGAGGTTCGACCACGACGAGTTGGTGGAGCTTCTTATCAAGTTCCAGTCGAAGTTCGAGGTGGCCGACGAGAAGCATTAGCTATTCGATGGTTAATCACTGCAGCAAATGCTCGATCAAACCGAGAATTCAAGAGCTTCTCAGCTAAATTAGCAGCTGAGTTATTAGCAGCAGCTAATAATGAAGGTTCAGCAATCAAACGACGTGATGACGTTCAAAAGATGGCTGATGCTAATAAAGCATTTTCTCACTTCCGCTGGTAATGCCTTCTTTAGAATTACGCACAGGTGTTCACACTCTTTCTCACAATAATAAATTGATGAATTATTTTGTCGAGCCGATTGCTTCAGAACCAATTTCAAATTTACCGTATTTTCATAATCTTGGTTTTGATAGTGTTAATGGAATATTAACTAATGAGAGAGAGATCTGGTGGTCGAGATTTAGTGGTGATTCAGCTAGATCACATACCTTTTTAGCGGAGGCTGCTAATGTGGAGGAAATTGGTTATTTAGGTCAATTTGAGATTCATAGAGGGAGAAAAGGCAGAACCTTTTATCAGGTTTTTGCGTATACAATCGAAGATATTGAGGCAATATTAGAGTTTTCCTTTAAGAGATCTGATTATCATCCTGAAAGTGGAATAGAATTTGGAATTTCCCGTAGAGTATAATATAGGTATGAATTTTCGTGGATGGATAGCCTTGTTTTTAGTTCTGATGTTATTTGGAGTAGGTATTTATATTTATTTGTTTAACTTTAAGCAGCCATTATCGGAACCTAAAACTCAATTTAATTTATCTACTCCAGCTGTTGTTAAAGAGATCCAACAACTCCAAAATTTGGAAACGGCTTCATATACTGTTGAGAAAATTATTGAGGCTGGTAAAGAAGGAAATGCTTTTCAAAATATATTATATGGAGATCGTATTTTGTTAATTGCCTATGGACGAGTAATTGCTGGTTTTGATTTATCAAAGATTGAAGAAAAAGATATTGTGATTAATGGTCAGATTTTAAATATTAATTTACCAGAACCGAAGATACTATCAACTCAGTTAGACAACGAGAGAACTAGAGTTTACGACCGACAAAGTGGTTTTTTGACTAGAGGTGATAAAGATTTAGAGACCCAAGCTAGACAACAAGCTGAGGCATCAATTAGATTAGCAGCATGTGAATCTGGGTTATTAAATACAGCTACTGAAAATGGTCGTAAACAATTAAAAGTGTTATTTACCAGTGTCGGTTTTGAAACTGTAAATATTCAAATTCCTGAAGCTAAGTGTAATTAGTAAGAAAATTGGTGCTTAATCTTTTCAATTAAGTTATTGTGTTTGGCAGTTGTAGTATTTGGTTTATCGTTAACAATAATTGTTTCTTTAGCAGGAACTATTTTTTCTTCTGTTTGATCAATAGCTTTTAATCTAGCATTTTCTACTTCTAAGTTGTGAATCTGTTGTTTTAATGACTGTAACTCCGAATCCTTTTGGTGAATCTTATTTTCTCGACCTCTGATACTAAAAAAGGCTGCTAAGTTGTCAGCAATATTAAAAATCCAGGCAATGGCCAGTCCGGCTAAAAGTGCCCCAGTAGCGACTAAATATAGGGGAACATTAGGGATTACATAGTTGGCGATCTGTATAGTTACACCGGTGGTGTTTTGGATGGCGAAGAAGGTGAATCCTAAGCCAAAGATGATTGCTGCGAGTAATACTGTCATAAAATAAGTCTATCTTTGGTACGTAAAAAAAGAACAAAAAAAAAGTAAAGATTAGGCAAGAAATGCTTTGCTGGTTATATTTCTGAATTTAGACTTAAAATAAGTTTGGATGATGTAATATTTTTCAGCAACTTGGGGGTTAATCATATTTATAATACGAAAGAAACCAGGACCATAACTTGGATCAATCCAATAAAGTCGGTTTTCTTGGCAAATAAAATTGGTTGGATTGTGAAGATGCTTATATCTTAAGAATGTATTGCCGTGAGTTTTGAGATATTCGCAGATGTTTGAGATGGAATTATCCTCAGTGATTTTTGATTGAACTATGACATAGCTATTTTTAAAACTGAATAATCGAGTAGGTGGTATTAATATCGAAGTCCCTTTAACTTTATCTTGAGATAAAGCTAGTTCTTTTTTTATAAACTGAGGATCTTGTCCAAAAAGTCTCATTAAGAAAAGATTATGTGGTCGTGGAGTCTTTAGAACTTTAGTGGGATGATGAAGAGCTTGAACAACATCGTGCTCAAATCCTTGTCCTAGCTCTTTACGTTCAGCCATAAGAAGGTATTATAGCTCGAAATTTTCTAATATATAATTGACTTTATGGCTAGAATCAGATAAGATGAGTCCGATAAATCAAACGTGCCTCCCCAAAAAAACGGGAGGTTGTTTTTTTCTAAGAAAGCAAAAAAATGGACAAAAAAGATTTAAAAGCTCAAAAATTAAAGATGTGGAATGACAAGTTAGCTCAACTTGAAGTTCGTTATGAAGAAATTATGGTACGACGTTCTGAAGCAATGGCAATGGGTGATTTGAGAGAGAATGCAGCTTTTCAAATGGCTGATGAAGATGCTAGTGCTATGGGTGTTCAAATTGATGAAGTTAAGAAAATTATTGGTAAATTAGAGAGAGGAGAAGAGTAATCTTTTAATATATGGCAGTTGCATCTAAAACAAAACGAGATTTTCCATTAGATCGAATTCGAAATATGGGTATTATTGCTCATATTGATGCTGGAAAAACTACTACTACTGAACGAATTCTTTTCTATACCGGTCGAACGTATAAAATTGGTGATATCGATGATGGAAATACTACCACTGACTGGATGGAACAAGAAAAAGAACGAGGTATTACTATCGTGTCAGCGGCGATTACTACCTTCTGGACACCAAAAACTGGTCCTTATGCAGATCAAGAAACTCGAATTAATTTAATCGATACTCCAGGACACGTAGATTTTACAGTTGAAGTTGAACGTTCACTCCGAGTTTTGGATGGAGCAGTTATCGTATTAGATTCAGCTAATGGTGTTCAATCTCAAACTGAAACAGTTTGGCGACAAGCTGATAAATATGGTGTGCCTTTGATTGCGTTCTCAAACAAAATGGACGTAGTAGGTGCTGATTTCTTAGCAACTATTGAATCTGCTCGAGATCGATTAGGTGCAAATGCGATTGCTTACAATTTACCAATTGGTTCAGAAAATAGCTTTAAAGGAATTGTTGATTTATTAACTGAAAAAGCTTTGGTTTGGCAAGGGGATGAAACTGGAGCTAAATTTGTCGAAGATGAGATTCCTGCTGATATGGTCGATGAAGTCAAAAAGCATCGAGAAAAATTAGTTGAAGAGATCTGTGGTAGTGATGATGCATTAATGGAGAAGTATTTTGGTGGAGAATCAGTTTCCGTTGAAGAATTAAAGCAAGCACTACGAAAAGCAGTTATCGCTAAAAAGATTGTTCCAGTTATGGCTGGATCCTCACTTCGAAACAAAGGTGTTCAACCAATGTTAGATGCAGTTATCGAATATTTACCATCTCCTCAAGATATTGCTCAAATTAAGGGTGTTGATCCAAGAACTGACGCAGAAAAAACTTTTGATCAAACAAAAGATGCTCCATTAGGTGCTTTAGCCTTTAAAATTCAAGTAGATCCACACGTTGGTCGATTAACTTATGTCCGTGTTTATTCAGGAACTTTAAAGAGCGGTTCATATATTTATAACTCTACTAAAGGTGTTAAAGAGCGAGTTGGTCGAGTGCTATTGATGCATGCAAATGATCGAGAAGAGATTGATGAAGCATATGCAGGAGAGATCGTAGGAGTGGTGGGCCTTAAAGATACAATTACCGGAGATTCTTTGTGCGAGGAGAATAATTTGATTGTTCTAGAATCAATTACTTTTGCAGAGCCAGTTATTTCTTTGGCAATTGAACCAAAATCTAAGGCTGATCAAGAAAAACTAGGTGTTGCGCTACAACGACTATCTGAAGAAGATCCAACATTTAGAGTTCGAACTAACGCTGAAACAGGTCAAACCATTATCTCAGGTATGGGTGAGTTACATCTTGAGATTATTGTTGACCGAATGAAGAGAGAGTTTAAGGTTGAAGCTAATATCGGTGAACCACAAGTTGCCTACCGAGAGACTATTAGCCAAGAAGCAAAAGGTGAAGGTAAATACATTAAGCAATCAGGTGGTCGAGGAAACTATGGTCATTGTTTATTAAGATTAGAACCTTTACCTCGAGGTACAGGACGAGAATTTGGTTCTGAAATCGTTGGAGGAGCTATTCCACGAGAATATATCCCAGCTATTGAAAAGGGTGTTATTGAACGTGAAGATACTGGTTTATTAGCTGGATTCCCTGTTACTGATATCAAAGTTACTGTTTATGATGGATCTTTCCATGATGTAGATTCAAATGAAATGGCCTTTAAGATCGCTGCTTCATTTGCGATGACCGAAGCTGCAAAGAATGCCGAAATGGTCTTGTTAGAGCCTATCATGAAGGTTGAAGTTTCAACCCCTGATGAATTTATGGGTGATTTGATTGGTGATTTAAGTTCAAAGAGAGCTCAAATTCAAGGAACTGAGAAAAAGGGTAATTCTTCAATTATTAATGCCTTAGTACCTTTGGCTGAATTAGGTGGTTATATCACTTCAATTCGATCAATGTCTCAAGGTCGAGCAAGTGCTTATCTTGAACCAAGTCATTATGAGCCAGTTCCATCAAACATTGCTCAAAAAGTTATTGCTGCTTCAGGCTTCACAGGCCGAATGGATGCTTAATTAATATTTTAAGGCTTGTTTTCTTAAATTTTTCGCTGTAGGGTATTAATAGATGGAATACGTTTTATTCATTCTAGGATTTATTGTTTTCTTATTCGTAATTAGTGGCTTAAAGGTCATTAATCAGTATGAAAGAGGTGTGGTGTTAACTTTAGGTGCATATTCATATTCGCTAGATCCTGGTTTAAAGGTAATAATCCCAATTTTTCAACGAGTTATTAAGGTAGATATCCGAATTCAGACTTCTGATATCCCTAAACAAGAAGTGATTACTCGGGATAATGTGCCTGTAGGTATCAATGCAGTGGTCTATTTTCAAGTTTTAAAGCCAGCTGATGCAGTATTGAAGATTCAAAATTATGAATATGCTGTTTCACAGTATGCCCAAACTGCATTGCGAGATGTGATTGGAGGAGTAGAAATGGATACATTATTAACTGAAAGACAAAAAATTGCTGATGAAATTAAGTTAATTGTGGATAAAGAAACAGTTGACTGGGGGATCGATGTGACTGCAATTAAGATTCAAGATTTAGAATTACCTCAAGATATGAAACGGACCATGGCGAAGCAAGCTGAGGCAGAAAGAGAACGGAGAGCCACAATTATTAACTCCGAAGGAGAGGTGGTTGCAGCTAAGAATTTAGCGGAAGCGGCTAGAACAATGGCAGAAACTCCCGGAGCTCTACACTTGAGAACACTAAATTCAATTAATGATATCTCTTCTGATGCTTCAAATACGATTGTTTTTGCAGTTCCGATCGAAATCTTGAAGGCAATTGAAGGATTGGGTAAATTAGCAGATAGAAAAGCTTAATGCTATGACGATTCGGGAAATTCAACCTCTACAGGGATTTGGTCCATTTAAACGAGGTAATAGGGTAATACGAGAGTTGGAATTTGGTGATCGAGTTCCTTTAGGTCTGCGTCACGATCCTATATTAGGAAGAAGAGAGATTATTGTGGCTCAATATCTAGGATTAGATGCTATTGAGTTGATACGTATAGATGGAAAAGGAAAACAAATTTTTGATTTAACTCCTTCAGATATCCTTATGAAAGAAGGACTTTTTTGGGATATATTAGGAAAAGGTGTTTCTAAAAATAATTGGACAAAAGGACATCTCGATTATGTTCCTGATACAACGAGAAGATTAAGGGAAGAAAAAGAAGCATTACAAAGACAGAGGCGAGCATTGATCGAGAGTTGTCAACGAGCGTTAGAACAATCCATACAAAGATAGCAATTTCCCTCTTGCATTTTTATCGTAGCTTAGGTATTATCCTTGTACCAGCTGATTCAGCTGGATTTTTAGGCCTAAATCAGCCTAAAAATTAGTTGTTGACAAAACGACTAATAATTGATTAAATAACGAAAGTTCTAATAAAGGAAATATAAATCAAATGGCAGACGCAAAAAAATTCGATAGAAGCAAATCCCACGTTAACGTTGGTACAATGGGTCACGTTGATCACGGAAAAACAACTTTAACTTCAGCTATCACTAAAGTATTAGCTGACAAAGGTCAAGCAGAATACCGAGCATACGATCAAATCGATGGTGCTCCAGAAGAAAAAGCTCGAGGAATTACCATTAACATTTCTCACCAAGAATACGAAACAGCTACTCGACATTATGCTCACATCGATATGCCGGGTCACGCAGATTACATCAAAAACATGATCACTGGTGCAGCTCAAACTGACGGTGCAATCTTAGTTGTATCA
>CAYTXH010000022.1:0-15460 GCA_964441115.1 uncultured Gammaproteobacteria bacterium
TATACTGTTCGCTAAAAGTAAGGGGTGGATTTGATAATGAATATATATTTTATAGACTCCAATATTCTTTATAAAATGATCAATGGAAAGTGTAAAAATACTTTAGAGGATCACAGTAATGGAAAAATCAAACTAATTACATCAACAATTGTCTTAACTGATCAATTTAATAACGATCTCGATTGGGAAAATAAAAAAAACAAAATATTTGAGTTTATTGCTAAGAATAATATAGAGATGATTCGAGCACCTGATATGTTATGGCACACAGATAAAGAGAGCAAGGCTTTACCTGGCCCATTTATTCTAGGAGTTTCAACTTTAGCTGGGAATATCTGGGGAGGTGATGAATCAGGAGGACTTCGAGATGTTATCGGAAACAAAATGTATAGTAATTTTAAAGACCTTCAAAAACGAGCAAAACTTAGTGAAAAAGAACGTAGAACTTATTTTGGATGCTGTTGTGATATATATCATCTAATTGCTGCTATTGAACAAAATGTAAATTTTTTTATAACTCATGATAAGGATATACTTCGAATAAAAGAATTTTTAAAAGAGAAATTTAATATATGTGTTATTAAACCAGAGGAATACTAATCATAACCTTTAAAATATTCAGGAAAAACTTTCTGTAAAAGTACCATTTGTCGCACAATTGATTCCAGCATTTCGACGTTAAGGACCCAAAACATATAACTATATAAAAACATACTCATCAAAAAATTTCCTAGTTGCAGGCCATAGCGGCAATTTTCGGATTTCCTCTTTAGTAAAAAAATTCGCATCTTTAATTTCCCTAAGATCGATTTTAATCTCACCCCCTACCACCTCACATAACCACCAGTAGGTAATTTGGTTATCAATATCACCCATGGTTTCTGCAATTTGCCTCACCGGTCTTACGACTAAATTAATCTCTTCTTGGATTTCTCTTTTTAATGCAGACTCTTTATCTTCCCCTACTTCTAGATGTCCACCCGGGGGATAATAGTGATCAGTATATTCTCCAAAATCCTTTACTGAATTTACCAATAAATATTCCGGTTCATCTACTAAATTGCTTCTTATAATTAACCCGACTACCACTTCTGACATGGGATAAGTATAACAATTTCTTACATAATATAAGGAGTTCTACAACAAACAACGGTCATTTTGAGAAAAGAAAACTGATCACTTCCACTCACCAAGCCATTTTCGCATCATATTTATTTCATCAGTTTGAGCCATAATAATATCATCAGCTAGTTTCTTCATTTCGGGACGCTCCGTACCATCTCGAAGCATATTTGCCATCATCACAGCCATTTGATGGTGAGGAATCATATCTTCTACAAATTTCCGATCAAAATCAGCTGCATTCTTCAAACTTTCCATATCCTCTTCAGAGCCCATCATCCCCATATGTAAAGCTGAGTTAGAACTCATCATGCCATGATGCTGCATCACTTGATCTCCAGTCGGTAAATCTCTGCCAAACCAATTTTTATACCATTGTTTCATTTGTTCAATCTCTTTACCTTGGGAATTAATAATATTATCGGCTAACTCCTTCACCTCAGGCTTTTGAGCTTTGGTTAAGGCAACTTCTGCCATAGTAATTGCATCTTCGTGGTGGGGAATCATTTGCTCAATAAAATGTGCATCCAGTATGTCTGAATTAACCATTTGAGGATTATTGGGATTAGAAGTTACTCGAGAAGGCAAAACAAAATATGCTAGCAGTCCTACTACTAACCCACCGATCACTATTCCTATTAAAATATTTTTCATTTGATCATTCATATATTCACTTAATTATTTACCCTTCTAAATAATTTGACCAGCTCATCGACAACTTTATCTTCTTCATTTCTAAACTGCTCCGCAACATGAGTTGATAGATGACGTTGAAATAATACGGCATCTAAGCTTTTTAACGAATTTTGAATAGCTAAGCTTTGGTTCAAGAGATCAATACAATATTCATCTTTTTCCACCATTTTTAAAAGACCGTCCAATTGACCTTTAATTATATTTATCCGTTTCTTAGCTTGGACTTTTACATCAGAGTAATGACTTTTCATTAATTAAAGAGTACACCCCATAGGGGTATATGTCAAGCCAACATATATATAGCTGTTAAGTTTATTTATATACCAACATACTAAAAAAATAGAAGTAAGTTTTAAATATCTCCACCCATCCACATAAATAATCATATGAATATTCATTTGATCATAAATTCTGTCTGATACCATCTCAGCCTATTTGTTATAATACAACCATGCCTTCGATCAACTTCAACACTAAGCTTTTTACGATTAATTCCTGGACTATTTTAAGATTGCCAGAGGAATCTTCTGCACAATTACCCTCACGAGGAATGGTGATGGTAACTGGAACAATTAATAATATCCCTTTCAAGACTTTGTTAGAGCCAGATGGCAAATATGGAAAAGGCTTAAAACCAAGTCACTGGTTCCATGTTAATGATGATTTATTAGCCGCTATATCTGCTCAATCTGGCGATACCATACAAGTATCACTTGAACCAACCAAAGAATGGATCGAACCAGAAGTTCCTGACGACCTAAAGCAGGCTTTAGCGAATTCACCAAAAGCCGCTTTCATCTGGGAAGAAATTTCACCTATGGCCCGTTGGGACTGGATTCGCTGGATTCGAGCAGTCAAAACTCCTGAAACTCGTCAAAAACATATTGAAGTGGCTCTCGACAAAATGAACAAAGGAATGCGACGACCCTGCTGTTTTAATCGTAATTTATGTAGTGAACCACTAGTATCACATAATTGGGTGCTTCGCGATCCTCAAGCTTAGATTATTTACAGTCCAGTCTCATCACCTTTATAACGCAAAAGTTTTTTATAATTTAAAGCAATTAAAATAGTCGAAATAATACTACCCACACCACCTACGACTACCGAAACCGGTGCTGAAGTTACAGACGCCAAGAATCCAGCTTCAGCATCTCCGAGTTTTGGCCCGCCTTGTGCAAACAAAATATTCATTCCAGTTACCCGGCCTCTTAAATAATCAGGTGTAAGTAGCTGTCGAATATTATTTCTTAAAATAGTACTTGTCATATCTGATCCTCCAATAAACATTAGCGCCATACATGTCACAATAAATGAGTTTGATAATCCAAAGACAACAGTTGATATTCCATATACTAATACCGCACCAACAATAATCTTACCCTGATGATTTACCTTTTTGAATGAAGATAATACTATTCCCGCCACAACTCCTCCCAACGAATCTGCTGCATATAACAATCCCAGACCAGAAGAGTCGGTTTGCAAAATTTCAACCGCAAATATTGGTAACAACGAAGTCGCTGAACCGAAAAAAGTTGCCGAAAAGTCTAATAGAATTAGTGACATCATAATTGGTGATTTTTTAAAAAATCGAGCTACTTCTTTCACAGATTCTAAATCAAAACTCGGCATTTTCTCTTTAACTAAATCAGGAATATTTATCGGAATTAATGTTACCAACATCAGTAACAAAGCCCCAGCAGCCATAAAATAAACCATCTCTGTTCCATAAAAAGCTAAAATAAAACCTGCAATAGAAGGACCAATAATAATCGCAGATTGCCGAGCCAAAGTATTTAGCGAAACTGCATTTAATAAAGATTTTTTGGGAACAATATTTGGAATAATTGATTGCCTAACCGGAGCATAAAACGCTGTTATCGTAAACTGAAAAGCAATAATCAAATAAATTAACATTGCGTTAATCATTTCAAAATAAGTTAATAAGCCTAGCATCAAAGCTACAACTACAAAACCTAATTGAGTAATAATTAATAATTTTTTTCGATCAACCTTATCAGCAACTATTCCACCAACCATTGAAAATAAAATTGTCGGAATAACACTGACAATACCAATCATTCCAAGCGATAAAGCAGATTTAGTTAACTGATACATCTGCCAACTCACAGCAATTGTTAAAGATTGAAATCCTAGCTGAGAGATAAAAAATCCTAAAATGAACAATCGAAAATCTCGATGTTCTAGTGAGCTAAATGGTGATAATTTTTCCCGAAATTTGCGTAATCTTTCCATAATTTATCAAAAGTTAAGGATATCAGAAATGAGGGTAAAATGTAACAGAATACTCAGTTGACTATTTAATATAAACAGTGGGTAAACTAAGCTTAGATTCTACTGGAGACATAGTATAAAGCAGTCTCCCATGCTGACCAGCAACATCGAAATTATCATTTCCCGATTCTAATAATCTATCAAAACCAGTTAAAAAACTTCTTTGATCATTATCAAATAATTTAGCGGCGATCTCATTCATTACCATCGCATCACGCTGATTACCAATTGGATCATATACAAAAACATTCCCAAAATTATCTAATCCAGCATCATGAGGAATTCTATCACCAGTTATTAATAGTTTATGTCGAGCATCAACATCATTCATCTTTAATAAACTAGTAATTTCCTTAAATGATTTCCCTCTCTGAACACTAACACCGAGACAACCATCTAAATATTGCGTTAGATCTAACGCTTCTGCAAACTCTTTTACTTCACTCGTAGTATATGAAGAAGTCAAAAATATTTTCGCCCCATCAGCTTTAAACTGTGCAAAAGATTCAGATAAATTAGGTCTTTTGTCTCCAAAATCAGAAATCACTGTCCCAATAGTGTCATAAATCAGCACACCACTTTCTAAACGTTTCATCAGCAAATTAAAACAAAGATATAATCAGAAAACAATAAGTTGATATAGTATAATTTGCTTATGATCAAAACAATTATTTTTGACTATGCCGGTGTACTAACTCCAACACCTGATAAAATAGTTTTTACTAAAGAACATCACCATAAATTTGGATATACAGAAAGTGAATTAATGGACATTCTCTACAAAAACTGGGATCAAGCAGCTATTAATCAAATCAGCAGTGATGATTACTGGTCATTATTAGCTAAAGATCTTAAAACTGATGCGAATAAACTAAAAGATTCCATTATAAAAACCTTTCCAATTGATACTCGTATGGTCAACCTACTTAAAATTTTAAAAGGTAACTACACATTAGTAATGATGTCTAATCAGATCGAAGATTGGTTAGAATCAGAGATTGATAAAAATAATTTAAGAAATCTATTTGATCATTTCCTAAACTCATATCAAGTTAAAATCCAAAAACCTGATACTAAGATCTTTGATTTAGCATTGAAGCAAACAAATAGTAAGCCAGTAGAAACTCTTTTTATCGATGATTCAGAGAAAAATATTATTGCGGCCAAAAATCTGGGAATTAAAACAATTCAATTTAGAAACTTCGAACAATTTTATAAAGAACTAGAATCTTTTATCAAACTAAAAGATAAACATTAATTTTTATTCTTTAACTCATTCATAATTTCACTCACAGTTTCTTCAACTGTTTGGTTAGTAGAATTGATAACTTTTAGAACATTGTGTTCAACATCCACAAACTTTGGATACAGTGCATCTATCCGGTGAATTAAAGTTCCTTCCGGATCTCTACCCAATTCTCGAGTTTTAATAGTTTCGATATCAGGCAACAATAGAAATCCATAAACATCAACAAATAATTGCTGATATCTTCTTATATTCTCATCATCGAAAACATAATCAACAACAACTACAAAATCAGATTCAATAAAATTACTTATTAAAGATAAAAAGTTTTTCTCGACTAACTCAAATTGCTTTGGACCTTCAGGACTCCATGGGGCTACATTCCCCCCAATAATCATGTCTTTTAGAGCATCAACATTTATATACGCAGACTTATCAAACTTTTCGGCTAATAATTTTGAAACTGAAGATTTACCAGCCGCCGGAGTTCCCGAAATAAAAATAACCATAATTAATTATACATTTATTCCGCAATTAAATAGTTATATGCATTCTGATGAGTTGTTTGGTAATTTCCAGACAAATCAAAATACTGATATCCATATTTATCACATTCCTCTTTTATAAATTGACTATCTGACAAAATCTTATCTTTTAACTCCTCTAGCTCATCATCAGATAAACTATCCACCCATTTATGATTTCCTTTTTCTTTTTTTAAAATCTCAACGGATATTTCACTAAATCCTAAAAAAGCTGATTTAACCAAATGATCTTTAGATAACTCACTAACTATTGATGGCAAAATAATATCGCCCTCATAAATATATTCCTCTATTCCCATTTCCATATTAAGATCAATCAGCTTTTTTAACTGATGATAAAAATTCTCAGACTTTTGTAATATTTGTCTTTTCGTATTATCAGGATTACTGAATGGAACAATATCTTTAACTAAACCAACTAAAACATCAGTACTAAAAACAGATATTTTATTTGAAGCAAGAATCTTATTTGCTAAATTACTTTTACCAGTTCTGACCGCTCCACCAATTAGATATATCATCTGAATAACATCCACAGAGCCATAATTGCCATTCCGAAATCCTCAACTAAAGTTATTTTGGTTAATGGGACTTTAAGTAGTGTTCCTAAACATGCACATTGAAACTTTTTATTGTCCAATAGAGACATCGCTACTCCTAAACCACTAATAAACATTAAAACTAGAGTAAAAAAATTAATAAACGGATTTTGATATCCGAGCATATAAATTAGACCTAAAGAGATCTCAATGAAAGGATAAACATATCCATAACTTTTTACTTTTTTAGCAATTAAATCGTAGGTGGAATAAGCTTCTGCAAAACCCTTTAAATCAAGTAATTTAAAGCCTCCAAAGACGAGGAAAAAACCAGCCATAAAATTCATAATCAAATGATTCCAACTAAAAGTCCCAAGAGATTGATCTTGTAACCCTAATGTCAAAACTACAACTACTATCATGCCAATAATCACAAACAAAGGATAAAAGTTATCTTTCTCTTGATGCATGGTGTGAGATTCACCGTCTTTAACTAAATCCATTTTGCAAATTGGACAATTTCCAGGAGTATCCTGTTTTATTTCTGGATGCATTGGACAAATATATTTAGAAGTCTTTTTCATAATTATGGCCACTCATAGTGACATTCACCTATCGCCTGTCGGTATTGTAATTCAAAATAACCAATTTTTTCTACTCTCTGAATCTTAGAAAAATAGTTTTCTTCAGTTTCATCTGTTTCAAATAAATTTTTTGGTATACCCCGATCAGGCTCTTTAATATAAAAACGAATACATGAAACACCATTTTTAGGCGCAGGTAAATAACCCCAATAATTTGCCGCATTCCCAGTTTCTAAAAAGGGCAAATATCCATATTTTTTTATTCCATGTTGTTGAAATAAATATGCCCACACAGTTTGAACACGATATGGCATACCAGTCACTTTAAAAGTAAAACCCTTTCCGTCAGCCGATTGGTACATTTGATCTATAATTTGATATTGATCCACGAGTCTCATATAAGGCTGAGCTTTAATACCAACATTTATCGATTCATCATTTTTTGTCCAAACCAAATAAATATTACTTACTAAAACTGCCAACAATAATAAGGCGCCTATATAAATATTTTTTTTAGAAATTAACGAAATTAGATAACTAACAGCAATAATTACCCCCAATCCAATTCCCACATTGACATGGTACATACTATAGCCACCAAAAACTAACATGATCATTCCCGATAAACACCACACAATTACTACTAATAGTGAAATACTTTTTTGTCGCCAACCAAGAATAATTAAACTACCTAAAACAACAATCATTAGAATATAGGACCAAAGACTTCTAACTGGAAATAGCATTATATTATCTTGAAAAATTGTCGATAAACCTTTTAAGTAAGTTGAATATTTTGTTTCTCCTTCCGCCAAAACACTAAAACCAGTACTGACAATTTGTAGTGCCTGTTTTACATCCTGAAAGTTATATAAAATCTGACTAAGAATATACGGAGAAAGTATTGCAATAAAAACAGCAATCAAGATAAAGATCTTTTGAAGACTTACTTTTATCTTATGGCGCAATAAAACAATTAACCCAGTAACTAAAAATGCACTATAAACTAAATACAACTCAAATTGGATGGCAGTCGCCACACCAATAACTGTCAGTAATAACCCTTTAAACGAATTTTTAGAATCTTTATATATCAACCCTAAACCATAAAAAATTAACAACCATGAGATTATCGCTAATGACGGGTTACCCACATAAATCGCGTACTGAATCACCTCATATGAAACTGCATAAATTAAAGCTGCTACCAACCCCACTCTCTTATTAAAAAACAAACTACCTATTTGAAATATCAAAAACACCCCGAAAGCATTAAATATTCTAAAAAATGTAGATACAACTAACGGCTCACCAAATCCAATTAAATAGAGTGGACCTAATAAATACCAAAATAAAACACCATGGTGTACTCCAGTCGGGCCAGCACCAGGTCCAATAATCTTAAAATCTCCTTTTAAATAAATATCTTGGCTAATATACGCATCTCTAGCTTCATCATATCCAAAATAAGTTGACGGACCAAAATGAATAAATCTAAATATAATTGCTAAAACAAAGATAAAAATAATCCAAGTCTGTTTCTTATAAAGTTGGCTGATGTTTAACCACATTAAAATTATTATGCCGTTCAGCTAATTCTCAGACAAGACATCAATCAAGCTATTTGAGGTATAATTAGCATATGAAAGAAGTAGCATTAGCCATTCCGAAGGAAAGCTCACAAGCATTCTTAACCGCATTAGGAATTTTTGTTAGATCTATCTATAAAGCTAGTGAACCTATTAGACAACAAAGATCATATATCCAGAAAGCAATTGATAAGGGAGATATTGAAACTTATTATCATTACAAACAAATATTACCTTGGTATTTAACAGTTGGATTACAACCAAATAGACTGCTTATTTAATAATTACTACGTATATACCTGGACTAGTTATTTTTGCACTTAGGCCATTATTTATTTCAGTAGAAATTTGATCAACTGATGATTCCATTAATTTTAGAATCTGTCCTTTTTTCAAATCAGAAAACTGTTCTTTAAACTTACTTTCTGAGAAATCAAAAGTTAAACTAATTTCATTTTTAAATGTTTTTTCGGACGACTCAATTACAACTCCAGCAAAAGTTACTGAATTTCCATTTGGGCGAATCGGAGTAACTGAAAAATTCTCATCTCCTAAATTATCAATGGAAATCTTCACTAAATTCTCATCAGATCTTTGCAAAGATTTTTCGGTCTGACTAGCATCAGTTTTCAAATCATCACTAAACCCAAATAAATAAGGTTGTTCTTTTCCAGAAAGATAATTAATTTGTTTTGGGGGCTCAACAACTGTAGTTATATATGTTTCTTGATTCTGATACCAAAACAAAATTACTCCAGCTAACAAAATCAATAAACATACCCACCACCAACGTCTTAAATATTTCATAATTTAGGTTCCATATCTGGTAAATTATCTGGCAAACTAATATTAAAAATACTCCCATGTTCGACATTTTGATATTCAATCGCTCCTTGATGAGCATCGACAATTAATTTGGCAATATAAAGTCCTAAACCTTTCCCTTCAGTAAATTCCTGACCCACACCAGCTACTTTACTAAATTTCTCAAACAACATAAATTGCATTTTTTCTGGAACACCCATACCAGTATCTTGAACCTTAATTGAAATTGACTCGATGATCCGATCTATTTTTATAGTTACCTGTCCAGTTTTGGTAAATTTAATCGCATTATCAACTAAATTACTTACCGCTTTTTGAATCAACCGTTGATCGACATTTATTTCAATTGGGGTCTGAGGCGATTCGAAAACTAATTTTAAATTTCTCTCGTCAGCTAATCGCTGATAATCTTTAACTACTCTGCCTACCAAGTTATTTAAATTAGTCTTAGCAAATAAAGGTCGCAAGTGACCGTTTTCAATACCCGCAATAGTGGTTAGATCCTCAGATAAATGTTCTAATCGACTAACACCTCTGACTAAATAATCAACAAAGGTTCTAACCTGTAAATCACTGGCTTTTGTGGCAATCATATAGGCATAACTTCGAATTGCCGTTAAAGGAGTCCTTAATTCATGAGATGCGATCGAGATAAAGCGATCTTTAAGTTGTCTTACTTCTTGATCATGTCTATAAAGTTCTTCGATCTGCGCCTTAGCAACAATCAATTGATTAGTCTTTTCTTCTAACTCCCGCGTTCTTTCAATAACTCGATTTTCAACACTTACTTTTTCCTGACGCAATTGATTATCGGTTTCTTCCAATCTTTGTAACATTGAATTAATTGATAAACCTAATTTCGCCAATTCATCCTTCCCTTTAACCTGTAATCTTTGTTTCGGATTTTCTTGAGTTCCAATTTCAATTGCCTCTTGAGTAAATAATGCTAGCCTAGACAAAATTAATCGTTCGATTAGTGTAATGGTTATTAACAGAATAATTAAACTAGTCACAATCATAAATAAAATATTGTACTGACTTGTAATTAGACCTTGTTGATAGATCGCCCTATTCGATCTTAAAACAATTGAACCGATATCAGACCCAGAAACATCTTTTAATAAAATTTTAGCTAAAACAACTCGATCATTTTGTGGGATAATTTGAACTCCATCTCTATCTGTTTTCAAATTCACATCAGAATCAATACTAAAATCTAACTGAATGTGTTCCGTAATTTGCTTCAACTCCTCTTCATTCAACCATCGACCCATCACAAAGGTTCCTAATGATGGCGATTGACCATTAGTTGGTAAAATGGGATTTGTCACCACCATTAATATTCCTTTCGGCAACCGAACCACACCCCGTCCCTGATCCGTACCGGCGCTATTTATTAAAGAATTACCAGGTTTTAACCATTCGCGAATATCAGCGTCTAAATCAATAAATTTCTTATTTTGAGGATCGTAGCCACTTGACCAAAATAACTCGCCTTGATTATCAATAATCGCTAAAACATCTAAGCGGTAATTGTGCATCAAATCACCAGTTAGATTTGTACTTATATATTGTTGATTTCGATCTTGTATAAATTCATATGAATCATCCCATTTTGCATAATCATAATTTACTGTATGAAGTGTCATTACTTCATCATTAATACTTGATTGGATTCTCTTTAAATCTTGTTTTAATAACTGCTGTTCTAATTCTAAATAACCTGTCATTACTACTTGGGTAACAGTTACATATAGCACTGTAAGTAAGAACACAAATGTTAAACCTATAATTAGTAAGGTCTTAAGGCGCAGGGACATTAACATAATCATACTACAGATTGACTCTTTTAAACCTGTTATCGTATGCTGAATTTAACTAGCCATTTGTTAATGGCCTAACTGACATGACCATAGTAAAGGGAATTATTTTAGGTTTAGTAGTAGTTGCCCTACTCGGGGGAATTGGTGCCACTGTATATTTAGTAAATCAACAACAAGACATCCGTAGTCGAGCTCAATCAGCGGCAACCACTAGTCCGAGTCCAACATCTACTGCTACTGCAGCCGCTACTAGTACTCCAGCTAGTTCATGCCAAGCTCCCTCTCAAGTCACAGTTTATGAATTCGAATATCCGGGATGTAATGGCAGCAGCTGTTCTAGCGACCAAGCCGCCTGTGGTTGGGATGCAGTCAGCGGTGCTACCAACTACAATATAAAAGTCACTGAAATTGAAAGTGGTCGATTAGTTAAAGAAGATACTGTTCCAAGTTCTAATACTAAATATATCTTTAAAGTTACTGCTGGCAATTCTTATCGTTGTGATGTTAGCGCCGTTAATGCTTGTGGAACCGGTAGTGCTGGTAGTATGACCGGAGTTTGTAAGATTGAAGGAAGCATTGCTCCGAGTTCCACTCCTGCACCCACTCCACCCCCATCAGTTACCCCAATAAGCTGTGGTTATACCGGATGTAGCGCTACTGTTCCTTGTACTAATGGCTCAGTTTGTGTTCAAACAGCTAGCGGTCAAAATTATTGTGCCATTCAAGCCTTTGTCACTGCCTGTCAGACCAACCCAACTATTCAAAATTGTTGCCAACCACCTGCTGTCGCTACGCCGACACCCCAACCACAATCTTTGGCTTGCGGACAATCAGGTTGTAGCGAAACTAATCCATGTAGCAAAGGTTATGTTTGTGTCCAAAGTGGAAACGGTCAAAATTATTGTGCTCTAAATAATCCAAAAGTCATCAATAATTGCCAACAAGGACCAAACCAAGTCAACTGTTGCCAAGTTCCTCCCGGAGCCGAGTTATTAACCCGTCATCTAGCTGTCGGCTCACTATTTTTGATCTTACTTAGTAGCTTTGGTCTAGCACTACAAACTAGGAGAAAAAAATAATGGATACAACAAATCCAACCACCCAGTCAAATCCAACTGATAATATAACCCCGCCTATATCTACACCCAGTGTTTCTCCACAAACAGCATCATCACCAAATATTCCATCAAAACCAAAAATCGATCCTAAACTGCTTTATGGTGGATTTGCGATAGTAGTTATTATCTTAATCATTATTGGAATATCTCTAAGTACTTCGAGACAATCCAATGGTACTCAACAATCCAATAATAATCAGTCGAACATCCCAAGCTCAGATTATATAAATAACGATCAGATTATAGGTCAAGTTGGAGATAAAAAAATCATCGGATCAGACTTTAACAGTTATCTAAATAAGTATTATCCAACCTACTGGGATCAAGATAAATCAACAATTGAAGAAATCGCTTCCCAAGTCAAAAATAGTTTAGCGAGTAATGCGGCAATAGTTCTGGCTGCTAAAGATGAAAATATAATTACTGATTCTGAATTAACAAGCTATTTTTCTGATCCCAGTGGTACTAAAGCCAACGATATTATTAGTAAAGTTAATACTTTTATAGATAATAATTCGGCAAAAATGGATTATTACATAATTAGTATTTGGTACTACAATATGTATGAACCAGAAATACCATTAGCTCAAGCAGAAACTATAGCACTTTCTAAAATTACTGACATTCATAATCGAGTTCAAACAAATAAAATCAGTATTTATGATGCAGCTGATTTAATAACTAATGACGCATCTCTAAAACAATTAGATAGTAATTATCAAGGTAATGCCTTTTTGAATATTGGAAATGCCACTAAATCAGATGAAGTCTCACGATTCCCAGAGATTGATACTGCAGCTAAAAACTTAAAAGCTGGAGAAATTAGTCCAATTATAAAAGTTGTCAAAAACGGCCAAGCAGCCACTGGTGTAGCTGATATCAAGTTTACTGCAGACGATAAACTTGATGCCAATGAAATGTTCTATGCTTTTGTAAAAGCAAGCAATCAAGTTAATGGTAAATATGAGGGCTTGGAAAATTGGATTAATCAAGCTAAAGTAAAATATCCTTTTAAGGCACAATAATGAACAATAAAACTATTAAACATTCTATCTTTGCTGCAATATTTGTAGCTATTACCGCCATTTATCTATTAATGACACCTAATAATGTATCTGCTGTAACTCAAGTTTTAGGACTGAGAGATAAGGAGAATCAAGAAAATATATGTAGCGCTCAGCAGGTTAACGAAGGCTTTACCAATCACGATATTTTCAATTACGATTGCTGCTACCAAAAAGCTGATACGCCTCCAAATAAGTGCTTAGCAGTTAAAGAAAATGCCGGTTTAGTACCCTTTAGAGGCGAAATAAAGCAACCAAACGGTGAACCTTTTTCTGGAGTCAAGTTACGCCTAGATGTCTATCGGTATCAAAAAAGCGGTGAAGCTGCATGTAGTCAAATGCCTGGATCGGCAGCAGGTTATTCTCAGTGTTGTTATAAAGATCCAGCCATATCAGAAGCAAATGTCTGTAAGCAAGGAAAAGAGTTTACTACTGTCAGCGGTGATAACTATGGTGTAAAAGGGTCATATGATTTCCGGGATGATAATTTCGTTTGTGCACAACAATTAGGCGATGATGCTATTGTCGACACTAAAACCAATCAAAAACGTGCATTATATTATCTTTATTACACCTTAGAGACTGGTAATAATCCAAATTACAAACTATTAAAGTCAGGCGAGCAAACAATTTCCTCTGGATCAAATCAAACCGCAGTTCTCGGTGAAGAATCTGGTTTGACATGCAAAAGAGTTCAAGGTCCGGATAAAACTGAAATTATCAATAATATTCTCCAAACAACACCAACATTTGTAGAAAAGTGTGAATGTCCTCCAGGTCAACAATATAATGAAACCACTAAAAAGTGTGAACCAAAACCATCAGATACCCCTACGCCTCCACCAGTAGCTTGTAATAGCACCTGTGATCCAACTAATTCAGATCGTGATTGTGAAGGAGCTAAAGATGGCTGTACTTCTTGTAATCCAAATTCTAAAAAATGTGAACCACCACCAGCAGGGTGCCAAGTTGGATGCTCTGAAGACAAAGATTGTAATTCTGAACCTCAAAAGCAAGCCGGATGTACTGTTTGCCGACCAGACAGCACAGGCAAGAAAACATGCCAACCTCAAATCTCCTGTAATGATTCTTGTCGAGTCGATCGACCAGAAGATTGTCGCGGTGCTGCTCCAAAGAACGGTGAAAGTTGCACTGTCTGTGTTCCAAATCAAGTCGGTAGCAATATCGGTACCTGCCAAGCACCAAGTAAATTAAATTGTAAATGTGATCAAATGGATTTAGCACCAATTTTTATTGGTAGTCCAATTAATGTCACAGCTTATTACAAATTCTATAACGGCGATTTATCCGGAGTTAAACTACCTAAAATCAAGTTTGCACTCTATGAGTGTTCGAGTAAAAACGGACCATGCAACAAAAAACTGGAAGAAGCTGAAGTTGTTCCACAACTTGTCGAAACTAGTCAAAGCCAAGTTCGATATAAGGGAACTTGGAAATTCACACCAAAGGAAAAATTAAAAGTTAATACTAATTACAAAATTTATTTAGTCAGCACGCCTCGACGAACTCCATCATCTTGTAGTGAAAGTACTCAAGCCAGCAATTACGAACAGATCATGAATCTAGCTGATAGCTTCATTCCAACTGCTCATGCTCAAGAAGAATCTGCAACAACTACTGATAGCAATCCACTTCAACAAGTTATTAGTTGGTTTTCAGGATTATTTGGAGATAGCTCTACCCCGATTCAAAACCCATCAAATACAGCAGATACCGACACAACAAAAGAAATTCAATTAACAACCTTATCACCAGCCACAATTACTAACAAAGGCTGCTACGATTATCGATTTATCATTAAACAATAATTTTTGTGAAATTGTAAAAAAAAAGAATTTAATCTCCGAAACTAATTCCAATACCCCTAGCCATATTTACTATCTGAGAATCTGGATTAACTTTCTTTAAGGAATCTACTGCTTCCGCCAAACTAGTTAATTGGATTTGATCGCCTACCACACAAACCATTTTTCCCCAATCACCATTTTGA
>CAYTXH010000022.1:15470-15733 GCA_964441115.1 uncultured Gammaproteobacteria bacterium
GCTTCAAAAGCAGCAGAACCTAATTGTTGAGCTAAGATTCTATCTTCAGCATTTGGAGATCCACCTCTTTGCAAATGACCTAAAACCATCACTTTTACATCAAATTGATCTCCAGATCGCTGTTTAATTTCATCAGCTACATGATAGGCTACTCCACCCAATAAATTCTCCGCACCGGAGCGATGTTCCTGAGTTGATTGTAATTCACCCATCGCACTCGCTCCCTCAGCTACAGCAATTACAGCATAATTACGTTGCATTGA
>CAYTXH010000023.1:0-9717 GCA_964441115.1 uncultured Gammaproteobacteria bacterium
AACCGGTATTAATAAAGCTTTAAATAGGATCTGGAACTATGTTTTAGATTTTGAATTAGTAGTTTGACGCTTGATTGGTTGTTTTCCTATTCATACAGTTAGATGGTTATGTTATCGCTTAGCTGGAGTTAAAATCGGTCGAGGATCGCATTTGCATATTGGAACCCAGTTTTTTAATCCGAGTGGAGTTATCATTGGTAAAGGTTCAATTATTGGTCAAAGAGCATTTTTAGATGGTCGAGATAAACTAGTTATTGGTAATCACGTTGATATAGCTTCAGAGGTGATGATTTATAACAGTGAGCATAATATTCATTCCGGTGATTTTGAACCAATTGATGGTCCTGTTGAAATTGGGGATTATGTTTTTATCGGGCCTCGGGCGATTATCTTACCGGGTGTAAAAATTGGTAAAGGGGCAGTTGTGGCAGCAGGTGCTGTGGTCACTAAAGATGTTTCAGAATTTGAAATTGTGGGTGGTATTCCAGCTAAAGTAATTGGTGAAAGACAAGTTAAAGATTTAAATTATCGATTAGGTCGGGTTCGATTGTTTCAGTAAAATTTTATGATTAAAAGAATAACTGTTGGTTTTTTTCTAATAATTTTTTTATTGGGCTTGGTTTATGTAGCTTGGCCTATGCCTCAATCAATTAATGATTTTGCTGACTTACCTAATTCTTCTAAGTCAACAGAAGAGGGTGATACGGTCCAAGTTCCAAATGTAGCGGCATATTTCTCCGATCAGAGAAGAATCGTGGTAACTCGATTTTATAAACAACAATTTGAGAATTTAAATATTTTTGGTATTAAAATTCCGGCTTTAACAATTAATCGTCGGGTTGAAGAAGCTGATCAAATTATCAGAGATCAAATTGTCAGTACTTATTTTGAAGAATATTATTATCCGCTCAGATCATCATTTTATGTAAATGGTTTAGAACCTGTTAGAGATGACGGAACTTTGTTTTTTCCTGCACCAGTTCAGTTATTTCATCAGGGACGAGATTACACAACTAAAACTACAGTTCGCTACTATCCCTCTAGTTTGTTAGTTCGGCTAGTTGTTTATATTGGTATTTGGTTGGTCTCTATTAGTTTTGTGATATTAGTTTTTAAAATGCTGCGAAAACCGGGAGATAAAAAATGAAGATTGGGGTTAGTATAGTTAGTTTTAATACTGGAGGAATTTTAATCGATTTTTTAAATAAGTTAACTAAAGATTTATCAGTTGATCCTAAATTAATATGGGTAGTCGATAATGCTTCATCGGATGGTTCGGCGGATTTAGTGGAAAAATCATTTTCTAAAGTTAATTTAATTCGATCAAACAAAAATTTAGGTTTTGCAGCCGGTCAGAATATCGCATTGAAAGAATTAGCTAAATCTGAAGCAGAAGCAATTGTGGTCGTAAATTCCGATATCCAATTAGAAAATGATTGTTTCCAAAAATTAGCTGAAGTACTAAAAACGAATCCAAATACTGGTATGGTCAGTCCAAAAATAATCGGATATGATAATCATCTTCATTCAAATGGTGGAGATTATCCAGTTGGTTTGGCATTAATCAGTTGGCTATTTAATTTAGAAGTTTTGGGAATTAAATCGAGTTTTCACCGTTTAGATGCAGATTATTTTGCGAAACCTAGAATAGTTGATTGGGTAGGTGGAACATTAATGATGTTGAAGCCTGAAGTTTTAACTAAAGTAGGTTATTTTAGTGAAGATTATTTTATGTATTTTGAAGATTGTGAATGGTGTTACCGAATTAATAAAAAGGGTTTCCAAATTTCGTTGGAGCCGTCAGTGGTCATTAAACATCAAAGTGGAGCTAGTTCGGAAAATCCAAGGCTTAATCAATGGTCTGGCGAGATGAAAGGTTTGATTAAGTTTTATCAGCAGCATTATCCGTTGTGGAGTCCATTAGTTTGGTTATTAGCTAAAGTGTCAGTTATATTAAGGATGTTGGCGTTTGGGTTATTAGGTAAGTGGCAATTTGCCAATACTTATAGTCAGGTTCTAGTAAAATTTTAAGATGTTATTAAAAAAATATAATTGGTTAATATTTGGACTACTGGCTGCCGTAATGGTAGTGGTGCCGTTATATCCCAAATTCCCGCTAGTTGATATTCCTGGAACTTATGTCGAAATGCGGTTGGAAGATTTACTTATTTTAATGTTGGTAGTTTGTTGGGGACTAATTAATTTATCTCGTTGGAAAGAAATTTTATTTAATCCAGTTGTATTAGCTATTATTTTATTCTGGAGTGTCGGAGCGATTTCTTTATTCTCAGGTATATTTTTAACTCAGTCTGTTCAACCGGGAATTGGCTTGCTTCATTTTCTGAGAAGGATAGAAGTGATGCTGTTGTTTATTGTGGCAGCCACCAGTATTAGTTCAGTTAAACAGGTTAATAAATTATTAATTGGTATGTTGATTGTAACAGTGTTGTCTTCAGTTTATGGTTTAGGACAAGTTTATCTTGGCTGGCCAGTAGTAACTACCAATAATGAAGAATTTTCTAAAGGGTTAATTTTAAAGTTAACTCCGGGAGCTAGACCTAATTCAACTTTTGCAGGTCATTATGATTTGGCAATTTATTTGTCTATCGCCTTAACTTTTATCTCAGCACTGTTCTGGGTTTATAAAAGAAAGTTAGTTAAGTTAATGTTGATGGTTTCTGGTTTACTGGCAGTTGGTTTATTAGCGTTAACTGCAGCTCGGGTATCATTTGTCGCGATGATTGTTGGGGTGGCATCAGTTTGGTGGGGTATGGGTAAGAAATGGTTAGTTGTTCTGTTAATTATTGCTTGTGGAGTGACGGTGGTAGCTGTGCCTCAACTTCGTAATCGAGTTTTTGCAACTATTGAAGTCAATATTTTGCCGACGATTAAGTCAATTACAAAATCAACTCCGACACCCACTAGACAACCAACTGCATCGGAGGGAGCTATTACCAATCCGTATGTTGCGCAAACAATTGTTCCCGGTGAACCGACAACTTACACTGAATTAGAAGTTTATCGATCTTTCAAAATTAGAACTGATGTTAATTGGCCAAGAGCAATAAATGCTTTTAAGAAAGATCCATTAATCGGAACAGGTTATTCATCAATTTCGATTGCCTCAGATAATGATTACTTAAGATCTTTAGGTGAAGTTGGATTATTAGGAACAGCAAGTTTATTGTTGATCTTTGTAATGATAGCACGACAATTAAGAAGCGGTTTGAAAAAAGTTAGTGGTGTTGAAAAGGCAGTATTAGTGGGTAGCTTAATGATGTTACCGGTAATAGCTGTGACTGCTACTTTTATTGATGTTTTAGAGGCCTCAAAGATCGCTACATTACTTTGGATGTGGCTTGGTATTAGTTGGGCAATTTCTCGAAGATATCAGGATCATAAAGAATAAACATGAAATTGTTAAAATCATCAGCTTTGATACTGCTTTTGATTGTTCTGCTTGGCTTGGCGCTTAGGTTGTATAAAATTGATAGTCCAATTGCCGACTGGCATGCTTGGAGACAAGCGGATACTGCTGCTGTCGCTCGAGATTTCTATCAACACGGATATAATCCTTTTTTACCTCACTATAACGACATGATGCCAGTAGCTGAGAGAAATAAAGCCGGTATTATTCCCCATAATCCCAATCATTATCGATTAGTAGAATTTTCAATATATCCGACTGTGGTCTATCTGGGTTATTTAATTAATGGTGGTGTAACAGAATGGATTGCTCGGTTAGTTTCAGTCCTATTCTCTTTAGGGTCAGTTGTCTTAATTTATTTTATAACTGTAAGGTATTATTCACGTTTTGTGGGATTATTAGCGGCTTTTCTGATGGCCGTGTTGCCATATAATGTTTATTTTTCGAGAGTAATCTTACCCGAACCCTCTTTAGTATTTTTTTGTTTAGCAACAATGTTGTTCGTTGATCGCTGGATTTGGCAGGGGCGAAAATCGGATATGATAATTAGTTTGGTAATGGGAGTTGCAGCTTTTCTAACAAAGCCGATGGCAGTATTTTATTTGTTACCATTATTAGTTTCTTATCGACAAAGATATGGTAAGTGGTGGCCAATTCCTATCAAGTATTGGTTATGGGCAATAATAGTAGTGGCCCCCTTACTGGCTTGGAGAGTGTGGATTCAACAACATCCTGAAGGTATTCCGGCCTCTAATTGGTTATATAACGGAAATGGAATTCGGTTAAAGCCATCTTGGTGGCACTGGTTATTTGAAGTTCGATTAGGCCAACAGATATTAACTATTTTTGGGTGGACTTTATTAATCTTTGGTGTAATTGCTCCAGTAGCTAAAAAATCAGTAATTTTTCATTGGTGGTTATTATCGATGCTAGGATATTTAATTGTTTTTGCTACCGGAAATGTGCAACATGATTATTATCAAGTTTTGATTGTTCCGCCATTAGTCATAATGGTAGCTCGAGGTTTTGAAATGTTATGGACTAAGGGTGGAAATATATTTTCTGTTTGGGGATATCGTTTAGTAGCGGTAATTTGTTTAACTTTAATGATTTACTTTGGTTTCCAACACGCTAAAGGTTTATATCAAATTAATAACAACTTAATTGTTATTGCGGGACAGGCGGCTGATAAGATCTTGCCAGAGAATGCTCGGGTTTTAGCCCCGAATGGTGGTGATAGTTCATTGTTATACTATGTTAATCGTCCGGGTTGGGGTATGATCCCATTGCCAGTCGATGAGATGATTCGTGACTATGGAGCAACGCATGTTGTTTCTTTGGCTAACGATAGTCAGACAGCTGATTTAAGAGCCAAATATCAGGTTTTAAATTCAGATGATAATTTTTGGATTATCGATTTGACACAAGAGAAAAATAAATAGCTAGTAGTCAGTGATTAGCGTATAGGGTTTAGTTAGTAATAAGAGAATTGTGATAATAGGGTATAAGTGTTTTTCAATCTATCTTTGCTAGTTGAAAAATTTACCTAAGAGGGAAACCCTTTGTGGGTTTGCCCCGAATAAATATGAAATATTTATTTTTGGATAGTTTAAATAAGTTTTTAATCCAGCTGTGCTGGTTAAAAATCTACAATAGGAAAGGGGTGACGCGAGCAGGCATGCGAGCATCCTAAGGGGAAAACCCTTTGTGGGTTTGCCCCTAGGAAACCAGTTATGAAAATTTTAATGTTAACACCATATTTACCATATCCACCTTCCTCAGGAGGGCAGATTCGTTCATATAATTTATTAAAGAAGATGGCCAAAGATCATCAAGTGACCCTTTTTTCTTTAGTTAAATTTGATGCTGAAAAAAAGTATGTTCCAGAATTAGAGAAAATATGTCATCGTGTGAAAGTTTTTAAGCGAGCAGAAAAGCCTTGGACTTTAACCAATATTATTAAAACTGGTTTTAGTATGTTTCCGTTTTTAGTTGTTCGTAATTATTCATCAGAGGAGAGACGAGCGATTGAAAAACTTTTAGAAGAGGAAGAATTTGATGTGATTCATGCTGAAACATTTTATGTTTCCCCCCATATCCCGAAAACAAAAATCCCGATTGTATTAGTTGATCAGACAATCGAATATCAGGTCTATCGTCATTATGTTAAAAATTATCGTTGGTGGTTTTTGAAACCGTTATTAAACATTGATGTTTTAAAGCTGAAATTTTGGGAGGAATATTATTGGAAAAAAGCTTCTAGAGTAGTTGCTATGTCAGATAAAGATGCAAAAGTGATGCGAGCTTTAGTCCCAGGATTAAAGGTCTCGGTAATTCCAAATGGAGTAGGTGAAGATTTAATGGTTAAATCAAAAGTTCATTATAATCAGACATTATTATTTATGGGAAATTATGCTTGGCTACAAAATATAGAAGCAGCCAAGTTTTTGGCAAATAAAATTTACCCAATAGTGAAAGCAGCTATTCCAACTGCTAAATTATTAATAGCCGGTCAAAATACAGATAAAGTTAATGATTTAGCTGGTGATGATATTGAGCTTCGCGATCTAGATATTGAAGATATTGATGGGGTGAGAGAGTCCTATCATCAATCCGGAGTTTTAGTAGCCCCACTTTATGGTCCTGGGGGAACTAGGCTTAAGATTTTAGGGGCGATGGCATCGCACTTACCGGTAGTAACTACAAAAGTCGGCATTGCTGGTATAGGTCAATCCGGACATGATTATTTAGAAGCTGAAACTGCTAAGGGGATGGCAGAACAGACAATTAAAGTTTTAAATGATCGTGAATTATACGCACAGATCGCTGTTAATGCACGAGAGTTAGTTGAAGATAAATATTCTTATGATTCGATTGCTCGAGAATTAAGTGATGTTTATGAGGAGGTAGCTGGTGCATAAAATTACAATTGGAATTTTAAATTTTAATGCTGGTGATTATTTATTAGAGAATTTAGAAGCGATTAAAAATGTTTCTTCAGAAGCGGATATCACGGTGATTGTGGCGGACAATGCTTCAACTGATGGAAGCTTTGAATTAGCTCAGAAAAAATTTCCCAAATATCAGTATTTAGATAACGGTAATAATTTAGGTTTTGGTCATGGTGTTAATCAAATTTTAAAGCAAGTTAAAACTGAATATGTTTTAATCTTAAATCCCGATGCTCGATTAGAAAAAGGGACACTAAGTTTTATGTTGAATTATATGGAGAAAAATCCAGAAGTTGGGGCGGCTTCATGCAAAGTTGAAAAAGAAAATGGAACTTTAGATATTGCCTCTCATCGTGGTTTTCCAACTCCCTGGGCCTCCTTTAAATATTACTTTTTGAAGGATGACAGTTTATACCATTTATCAGATCGTGATATGTCAGTGGCCCATGAAGTTGATGCTATTGTGGGAGCTTTTTTCTTAACTCGAAAATCAGTTTTAGATAAAGTTGGAATGTTTGATGAAGATTACTTTATGTATGCTGAGGACATCGATTTATGTTTAAGGATCAAACAAGCAGGTTATAAAATTATGTATTTACCTGAGGTCAAAGTGATTCATTATAAAGGAGTATCATCTGGATTAAAAAAAGAGACACAACAAATTACCTCAGCTAATAGTCAATCACGGTTGAAAGCTTTTAATGCTTTTTATGAATCGATGTTAATTTTTTATCGCAAACATTATCAGTCTCAGTATCCATTTTTTATTAATTGGTTAGTTTTTTTAGGAATACATTTCAAATGGTGGTTGGCAAAACGAAAAATGGTAGTTTAAAAATCTATGAGAATTGGAATTGATGCTCGTCTTTATCACGAATCGGGGGTTGGTCGATATATTCGTAATCTGCTAAATCAATTAGCTGAATTAGATGATAAGAATGACTATGTGATTTTTTTGCTTAGCAAAGATATTGATCAAGTTGTTTTGCCAAAAAACTTTCAAAAGGTAGTAGCGGATTTTCGTTGGTACTCACTAAAAGAACAATGGCAAATGCCAAAATTATTAAATAAATATCATTTAGATTTAGTTCATTTTCCTCACTTTAATGTGCCGATTATGTATAAGGGCAAGTATGTAGTAACAATTCATGATCTGATTCATCAAAAGGTTCAAATGCGTCGAGCTACGACTAGAGATCCATTAACTTATAAAATTAAACAATTAGGTTATGGTTTAGTTTTTGAAACAGCTCTTAAAAAGTCTGAAAAAATTATTACGGTGTCAGATTTTGTTGCCGAAGAATTGAAACAAATGTGGTCGGTTGATAGTCACAAAATTGTCATTACTAAAGAGGCGGTAGAGCCAGCTTTTGTCAATTTAGTAAAATCGACTAATCAAAAATTAATTCAACAAGTTCAAGATAAATTTAAAATTGATGGACCTTATTTATACTACGTTGGTAATGCCCACCCGCATAAGAATGTCGAAGGATTAATTAAAGCGTTTGATCAATTAAGTCAGAAAAATCCAAAGTTAAAACTAGTGTTATCTGGTCATGATCATTATTTTTGGCAGCGTGTAAAAAATGAGTTTTCACGGGAAAATATTGTTTTCACAGGCTATGTTACAGATCAAGAATTAGCCGGTTTAATGAAAGGTAGTGAGATGTTTATACTGCCATCATTGGAAGAAGGTTTTGGTATTCCCTTATTAGAAGCGATGGCTGCTGGTGTACCAGTGGTTTCTTCCCAAGCTGCTTCTTTACCTGAAGTTGGTGGTGATGCTTGTCTTTATTTTGACCCACGAGATTTAAAGCAAATGGTTCAACAAGTCCAGCGGGTATTAGATGATTCAAAATTGAAGCAACAACTAATTGATAAGGGACGAGTGAGATACAAACAATTTAGTTGGCAGAAATTAGCCGAAGAAACATTAAAAGTTTATCAATCAAATAAATGAAATTTACAGATCAACATGGCAAAGAATTTAATTTTGAATTAGATCAAATTAAAGTTGAGTGGCGTCCATCCGCTTATGGGGTAGTGCTTAATAATCAAGGGCAAGTGTTAATGCTCAAAACAGATTACAGTGATAAATGGCAATTTCCTGGTGGGATGGCAGAGATCGATGAGACAATCGATCAGGCAATTGTTAGAGAGTTTGGAGAAGAAATTGGTTATAAAGTTGATCCAACCGAAAAAGAATTAATATATTTTCGAGAAAATAATTTCTATGATTCTTATTTAGATCAGCATTTTCATTCGATTCAATTAAGTTTTAAAGTTCGATTATCGGATGCGACTCATTATCCGGAATTAATGTTAACGGGAGAGAGTAGTGATGCTGGAGAGCCTCATTGGGTCGATATTAAGGATTTATCAGAAGAACAAGTTCAACATACACACTGGCCGATTATTGAGAAGTTGAAAAAACTTTAAAGTTTTTGAATGGCTCTAAGTTTGGCGCTGCGGGCACGGGGATTAACTGCTAATTCTGATTCCTCTGCAGTTAGTGGTTTATCAGTTAGAGCAACGCCATGGTTTTCTTGGACTTCCTGTTGAATAAAGTTTTTTGCCCATCGATCTTCTAATGAATGGAAACTGATAATAACTAATTTTCCAGAACTATCTAAAACTGACCAAATTGCTGGCAGTGCAGCTCGGAAATTATTCATTTCATCATTAACAGCAATTCTCAAGGCTTGGAAGACTTGGGTGGCGGGATGGACTTTATCGCGGCTATGTTTAACTTTTTTAATAATATCGGCTAACTGAAAAGTAGTAGTAATTAGCTGGTTTTGACGAGCTGACACAATCGCTCTGGCAATTGGTTTAGCCCAAGTTTCCTCACCATATTTTTGGAATAGTTCGGCTAACTCTCCAACATTTAGAGCATTAACTAAATCTGCGGCACTAACTGCTAATCTTTGGTCCATTCTCATATCGAGTGGGGCATCGGCTTGAAAACTAAAACCTCTATCTGCTGTATCTAATTGGCTTGACGATAAACCTAAATCAAATAGAATTCCGGCAACTGGTGTGATTTTGAATTTATTAGCATATGTGGCAGCTTCTAGAAAATTAGCTTGAACAATAATTAAATTTTCAGAGCGGGCATAAACTAATTGATCAGTTTCGACTAGTTCTAATTGATGATTTTTAGCAACATGACGAATAGCAGTTATATCTAAATCTATTCCTAGAACTTTGCCACCTTTATCTAAAATTGCTTGAGTATGCCCTCCGCCACCGAGATTGCAGTCGATGTACCAGTGGTTTGGCTTAATATCTAAAAATTGGATAACTTCATCCAACATGACTGGGATGTGATAGTCGTTC
>CAYTXH010000023.1:9727-14832 GCA_964441115.1 uncultured Gammaproteobacteria bacterium
TATAAGAAGAGGACTAGGAATAGAAATAGTGCGTAGTCATAGTATAATGTCGTCATGAAAAAGCTTGGTTTAAAAGTGGCGTTAGTTCATGATGATTTAGTGCAGTGGGGGGGAGCAGAGAGGGTGTTACTGGCGATTGCCGAAGTTTTTCCGGATGCTCCAATTTATACTTCGGTTTTCGATTATGATCAGCCTTTGATCGCCAAGAATTTTAAATCTAAAAAAATAGTAACTTCATTTATTCAAAAAATACCAGGATGGCGTTGGTTGTACCGAGCATTATTACCACTTTATCCACTATCGTTTGGATTGTTTGATTTCTCTGAATATGATCTGGTTATTTCCCAAACTACCAGATTTGCCAAATGTATAATTACTGCTCCAGAAACAACTCATATTTGTTATTGCCATACTCCACCACGATTTTTATGGAATTTTAGTCATCAATCTCAGCCAATCTGGATGAGATGGTATCTGAGTTATTTACGATGGGCAGATTTAATTTATGCTAAACGGGTTGATTCGTGGTTGGCGGGATCATTTAATTGCCAAAAAAGATTAAAAAAAATCTATCAAGTTGATTCTGAAGTTTTACAACCATTTGTTGATGATCAGTTTTTCCAGCCAGCTCAACCTATTGGTGATTATTTTGTCTGTGTTGCCCGATTAATTGACTACAAGCGAGTTGATTTGGTAGTGAAGGCTTGTACCAAATTAAATTTGAAGTTGAAAGTCATTGGAGATGGTCCTGAGTTAGCTAATTTAAAAGCTATGGCTGGGGATAAAGTTGAGTTTTTGCAGAAATTGCCAGATCAACAGTTAAAAAATATTATCGCTCAGTCAAAGGCAGTGATTATTAGTGCTGAAGAAGATTTTGGTTTAGTTAGTTTAGAAGCTCAAGCATTAGGGCGACCAGTGATAGCTTTAGGGAAGGGTGGCTCATTAGAAAGTGTAGTTGCTGGTAAAACTGGTTTATTCTTTGAATCAGCGACTGTTGGGTCTTTAGTTGAAACTTTAAATAAATTCGAAAAGATGAAATTTAGTGCTTCAGTCTGCCAAGCTAACGCCAAAAAATTTAGTAAATCAGCATTCAAGCAAAAATTACTCAGGTTGATCAATCAATCAATAGCTGTTTATAATTAGGGCAATCGATGTTATTTGATATAACCAAGCGCATAATAGATATTATTGGCTCCGTTACAGGACTCGTGATTGCCTTACCAGTTTTGATCATAGTGGCGATTGCTATTAAATTAAATTCTCCAGGACCTATTTTTGCTGATACCACAAAAAGAGTGGGTAAAGATGATCAGTTGTTCCGACTTTATAAATTCCGTTCAATGGTGGTCGGTGCTCAGAAGATTTTGGAGCAGAACCCAGAGCTATATGAGAAATACAAAAGAAATAGCTATAAATTATCAATTGATGAAGATCCACGAATTACTTGGGTAGGTAAGATTATCCGAAAAACTTCTTTAGATGAGTTACCTCAGTTGATCAATATTATTAAAGGTGAGATGAGCTTAGTTGGGCCACGGGCGTACTATCCGTTTGAATTAGAAGAGCAACAGAAAAAATATCCTCAGGCTAAAGAGTTCGTAAAAATTATCTTGTCCGCTAAGCCGGGTTTAACTGGGGAGTGGCAAGTTTCTGGTCGTTCAGAGATTAATTTTGATAAAAGAGTTGAGATGGATGCTCGTTATGTGCAACGTCGATCAATTTTATATGATTTTTATTTGATTCTAAAAACTGTTCCAGCGGTCTTAACTGCTCGTGGGGCAGTTTGATTTAATCAATTAGCCGTGATATTGTAGATGGGTTAATTATTGTAGAGTTAACTGTCCAAACTGATGAAACTGGCAAATCTAAACAAAAAGCTAGAAAGAATTGATCGTTCTTCCCATAGAGTTAAGCGACGTCCGAATCGTCGTCGTCTTTGGTATACCTTGGGTATTCTATTGATATTAGCGATCGCAATTTATATTCCGACTCGAGGTATTTATTCTTCAATGCGTGAGTTAATAGCTCAAGCTAGAGCGGTAAATACCGCAGTTAAAAATGAAAATTTAGATCAAATTAAGGCAAGTATTGGTGAAATGCAGGGTTCGGTTAATAAACTGGATAATTCTTTAAATGGTTTATTTTGGGTTCGGATAATTCCTTATGTTGGTGGTTTTTATAGTGATGCTAAACATTTTGCAGGTGCTGCTAAACATGAATTAGTGGCAGCTAGTCGAATTGTCGATTCTTTAGACCCGTATAAAGAAGAATTGGGCTTTACTGGTAATCCGACCCCCGGTCAAGATCGAGTGGTTCAGGCAGTCAAAGTTTTGGAGAAAGTTGTGCCTCATTTGGGAGATATTGAGCCAGAATTGAAATCTGCTAGCGATGAAGTTTCTAAAATAAATGTTGGAAAATATCCAGAATCAATTGGTGGTCGGCCTTTAAGATCACGAGTTGAATTGGCGGTTAATTTTATTACAGGTGCTTATACTGCTGTTTCTCAAGCTAAGCCAGCGATTGAGGCTGCACCTACTGCGTTGGGAGTTCCTTCGGCTAAAAACTATTTAATTGTTTTCCAAAATGATAAAGAGTTAAGAGCCACAGGTGGTTTTATGACTGCTTATGCTTTTTTGAGATTAGATCAGGGTCGAGTCTCTTCTTCTGGATCTGATGATATTTACCGATTAGACGAAAAATTATTGGATATTTGTAAAAATGTGATTTGTCCATTAACTCCACCAGCCGCAATTGTGAAGTATTTGCCAGAAGCTGATGGTAAACCACGAACAGCTTGGTCAATGCGAGATTCAAATTTCTCGCCAGATGTGCCAACTTCGATGGCGGATTTTGAAAAATTATATGACTTTTTAGATGGCGAGCAATTTGACGGAATTATTTTGATTGATACCAATGTAGTTGAGGAATTAATTAAGATCACTGGTCCAATTGAGGTCTTTAATACTAAATATAGCGCCGAGATCGATGCTCGATGCAATTGTCCGGGAGTAATTTATGAACTTGAGCGATATGCTCAAATTATCGAAGCTGGAGAAGCAGATCGGAAAGCGATTTTAGGAACATTGATGCAACAATTACTAGCTAGATCTTTGGGTGCTTCTTCAGAAAAATTACCGGAATTTATTAATGCTGGGGTTAAATTAGCCAATGATAAACATGTCATTTTCTATATGAAGGATCAAAAATTGCAGTCAGCATTGGGACAATTAAATTGGACCGGTCAGGTCAAAGCGACAGAGGGCGATTATTTATTCGTCAATGATTCTAACTTTGCTGGTGGAAAATCCAATATGTATGTTGAACAGGAAGTTAATTTGGATATCGATACTAAAGCTAAGAAATCAACTTTGACTATTAACTATCGCAACCTACAACCATATAACACTTGGCTAAATGGTATTAACCGTGACTATGTTCGAGTTTATGTGCCATCTGGGGCGAAATTATTGAACTTAAAAGGGTCAGAGCAGATTAATTTTGTTGATGAGGAGTTAGGTAAGCAAGTTTTTGAAGCTTTTATTCAAATAAGACCACAAAATTCAATTACTTTAGTCTTTGAATATGAATTGCCAAAAGAATATTTAGATAATGGTAAATATCCATTATTGATTCAAAAGCAGCCTGGAAAGAAACCGTTTAAATACACTGTTAAAGTTAATGGACGAGAGCGCGCCAAGTTTGATTTATCAAATGATGTAGATCTGAAGTTGGATATTTAATTATCTAATGTGGCTGTCAAAAACTTGGTGAATTAAATCGATATTTTCTAAATAATTATCGTTCATATTTAACTTTCTTCGAAGATTGCGGGCATAACTATTAAGTGCATTTTCTAAATGGAGTGTGGGGAAACGATTATCATTATTTTCCATAAAGTACTGGTCAGCACCTTTGACAAGATATCTTCCGGCTCCTCGACGGACTATAGTGAGTCTGGTATCAGCTGATATTTTAGGTAAACTAAAGTCATCCAAATTTGGAATCTGGCTGGCTTGGCGGGTAAAAATGACATTTACTAATCGATCTGTATTGGCTCTGGTTGGTGTTTCTTGAGTAGCTATTTTGTCAATTTCTGGATCTAAATATTTTATTTCAACTAATGTAGGTGCTTTTCTTGATTCTGGGACAATAATAACTCCGCCTAGGATAAGTAATCCTTCTGTGACAGCTTGAATTTCATCGGTAAAAGCTTTTGGTATTGACACCGGTTTGGAGGGTACTTCTCTAAATTTAGGTTTGTGACGATGAATCTTTGCTTCAGTAACCATAACTAATTTTATCATTTTACTGCAGTTTCATCAACTATAGGTTATGTTGTGTATAATCTTGGCTTTAGTTAAACTAGATCGATGCCATCGATTGCAACAGAGGGATTAATTTTAAAAAGAACAGATTTTGGTGAAGCTGATCGGGTAGTAACTGTTCTGACAGATCGGTTAGGGAAAATTTCAGTGGTGGCTCGGGGAGTAAGACGAATTACCTCACGTCGCGGTGGAAATATTGAAGTTCTAAATCGAGTAAAGCTGCACTTATTTCGGCGAAAAAGCTATACCTTAACTGAAGCTCAAAGTATTCAAACTTTTAGTGTTATTAAACAGAATTTGAACCTAACTACCGCTGCTTTTCATATTATTGAATTGGTTGATCGATTAACTGTTGAAGGTCAAGTTCATCGTGATTTATATAGTTTGGTGATTTCAGCGCTGCAACTTTTAGAAAAGAATCCGCGACAGATTTTTATCCGAGCTTTTGAGGTAAAGATGCTAAGTTTGTTGGGTTTTTGGTCGACTGATGGTATTCAAGATGTTGATTTGATGATTATGAAATTATTAAGTGATTTGGAATATTATTCATGGGATCAAATTAACCAAATTGAGATTAATGAGCAACAAGCGGTAGCTTTAGAGCGCGTTTTAAGATATTATATCGAAAGGATTTTAGAATCGAAGTTGAAGTCAGTAACAGTGATGTCTAAGATCAAAAACAATGAGTAACGTCGATAATTTAGATAAAATAGTAGCTTTATGTAAACGCCGGGGATTTATTTTTCCTGGTTCTGAGATCTATGGAGGATTGGCTAACAC
>CAYTXH010000024.1:0-4386 GCA_964441115.1 uncultured Gammaproteobacteria bacterium
TTTCTAAAAAATTTATTGATTTGGGAAGTGGAGAAGGATCTGCTGTACGATGGGCGGCAAAGCAATATCAAGCAATTGCGACTGGATACGAAATTCATCCAATGTTAGTTGGTTACTCACGATTTATTAGCTGGGTCCAAGGATTGAAACAAACTAATTTTTATAATCGGAATTTATTTAAGGCAGATTTATCCCAAGTCGATGTGTTGTATTTATTCTTATTACCTAAAACATTAGCAAAATTAAAAGATAAATTGGAGAAAGAATTACCTAAAGGGACGAGAGTTATAGCTCATGGATTTAAAATACCAGGTTGGGATAAAAAATTGAAAAATAAAATTGATCGGAAATTATTTCCTACTTACCTCTATATTAAATAACTATATTTTTTGTAACTACTTTACAATAGATAGTATTTGCAGTTTAATAAGTGCATGAGTTGGGACAAATTATCATCACAAGAACAAATCGAAAAAACGATTGCTGCTTTAAAAGAAAATGGCATTAATGCTGAATTAGTAGCTGATGGGGTAGCAGCTAAAGCTCGAGTTTTAGAATTACTTCCGAAAGATGCTGAAGTTATGACTATGACTTCAATCACTTTAGAATCTACCGGAATTGCTGAAGCAATTAATGAATCCAAGAATATACTTTAGCTCGAAATGAAATTAATTCTTTAGATGCTGAAAAAGAAATTAGCCAAAGATTAAAAATTGGTGCTGCACCTGACTATGTGGTTGGAAGTGTTCATGCAGTTACCGAAAATGGGCAAGTAGTAGTTGCTTCAAATACAGGGAGTCAATTGCCAGCATATGCATATGGATCTCAAAATGTTATATGGGTAGTCGGAACTCAAAAAATAGTAAGTGATTTAGATGCTGCCTTTAATAGAATCAATGAATATGTTTTACCATTAGAAGCTGATAGAGCCAGAAAAGCTTACGGTGTAGAAGGAAGTAATGTGTCTAAACTTCTGATATTAAATAAAGAAATAAATCCAAACAGAATTAAGTTAATTTTTGTAAATGAAAATTTAGGTTTTTAATCAGAAATTAATTTCTCCCCTCGACTTTTTCCCTAAATAATTATATATATCTATCTATGATTTTTGAAATTGATCTAGATAGAAAATTGAATACTCCTAATTTATCGGAACTTGGAGACTTAGTTATTGAACCAAAAGTTGTTGATCGATTACTTAATGAGATTGGGGAGTATGATCAAGAATTATTAAATCATTGTCTTCGAGTTGGATATCTAGCGACCAAAACCAGTTCTCACTTGCCATTTGGGTGGAGGCGTTTCATTACGACTGCTGCTTTACTGCATGATATTGGGAAAACTTCTTTGCCAAAATCAATTACTACGGGTGATACTAAATTATCAGAGGATGAATGGTTAAAGATGAGAGATCATGTTTCAATTGGCGCTGATAGAGTTTGGAAAGATTTAGGAAATAGGCAAATTAGATATTTAGTAGGATGGCACCATGTTCATCAACAAGGAGCATATCCATTTGATTATGAAAAAGTTAAAAGCGCAAAAAATGTTAAAAAGAAAGAATCTAATTTGTGGGTTGCATCTAAAATATTAGCTGGTTGTGATCAAGTTGATGCTTTACTTTCTCCTCGAAGTTACAAACCCGCCTGGAGTTTTGAAACGGTTGCTAGTAAATTGGTAGAAAATGGTTTTAGTTTGCCAGAATCAATTAGCTATACAAAATTAGGGGCAGAACTCCATTCGAGATTAAGAAATAACTAACTTAGCTTTAACAACAAAACGAGTTTCACTAAACCAACCATTGCAGGTGAAAATTGTTAATTGAGAATCTTTAGTTGGTTTTAAAACATCAACTTGATTTGGTTTGACTGTTTGAGTTGATAGGACTTCATAAACAAGTGTTTTTCCATTTGTAGCTGTTATTTCAATTCGATCTCCGATTTTGGATTTAGGTAATTGAGCAAAAACTTCATTATTATTATGGCCATAGATAATGGCATTACCATTTTCACCTACTGTTCCAGAGCCGTAGAGATACATGGCTCGATTAGTAGTTAAATCCCATTCAGATTGTCTGAAGTGGCCAATTTGAATTGGAACTTTGATATTAAGCTTATTAATTTTAATATTAGTTGGATAAACTGCTGCAACAGGAATTTCAGTATTGCCAATATTTATTTGAGGGTAATTAGGAATTAAAATAGCATTAATAAGAATTAAAAATCCGAGAATTATAAATAACCAGCCAGTTAATCTTTTAGATTTTAACTGGGATTTATTTTTTTGAGGTTTTGATTTGGAATAACCCATAAGCAGTTAGAGATAGCCCAAATAAGCCTAAAATGAAATTTAGTGCTTGATTACTGCCAGTTGGAGCAAGTGTTGAAATACCAAGGACTTCACCGCCACCAACTCGAGTTCCGATTGTATTTTGAACTTCAGATTGTAGACAGATTTCATTTGATAAATCACCTGGTTGGCAATGATTAGTAGCTCGGATAACGAAACAGTAATTTGAATTTGGATCTAAGCTACCGATATTGATGTTATCGGTATTTCCTGTTGGATTAACTCCATAGAGATAGTTCCCTTTTGAAGGACCATATGAAACTACATAGTTGTTAGCATTAACAACTTGGTTCCATTTGATATTAACTGTAGTGCTATTAGTTTTATTAACTGAAACTAAAATAGGAGTTTTTGGTTTTTCATCAGTACATACTGGAGCACCGCCACCATCTCCACCACCGTTGTTAGTAGAAGGAGTAGAGGTTGGAGTTGGACTTGGTGTTGTATTTGGTCCGCATGAGAATTCAGTGTTTCGAGCTAAATAAGCAACAGGTTCTAAATCAAAATCTGCGCCATTTGCTACGTAAATCCAACCTTGATTAATTAGATCATTTTTTTGTTGCTCAGTTAAATCGTTAGCTTTCAACCAATTTGTTTGAACTCCATTAGTGCCTGTTTCAGGACAGAAACACTGCATATAGTTGCCATTACCTAAATTAAAGACTGAATCGGAACCTGATTGAAGAACTGGATTCCCGATAATCCAATGTAATCCGGTTGGATAATTAACCTTTAAAGTGCCAGCAGGTCCTGGACAAGCAGGGAAATTATTAGCGTCACTAAATGAAGCAATAATTAAGGTTGGAGTGATTAAAGTTATGGCAATGACCGCTAGAGTTAATAATAAACTTTTCATATCTTATAGGTTTTAACATTGGCAGTGATCTGGTTTATAACATATACCTTATAGTTGAGTCAATACAGTATAAATCTTATTATCTTATATATTCGTTTTGGGGGTGGTAAATCTTACACAGAATATGATACTATAAGACTTACATTTTTAATCCTAGAGATATATGAGTAAAAATAGTTTTGATATTAGTATTATTGTTCCAGTACTAAACGAGCAAAATAATGTTTTGTCTTTAGTACAGAGAATTGATGTCGCCTTAACCAAGGCAAAATTAGCCTACGAGATTATTTTTGTTGATGATGGATCAACAGATAAAACTTTATCTAATGTAAACCAGCTGGCTTCTCATTACCCAGTTAAAGGGCTAAAGAAGCAGGGGAAAATTGGTAAAGCCTATTCAATTTTAGAAGGTTCACAATCGGCTAAAGCGGATTGGATAGTAATGATTGACGGGGATTTACAGTATCCGCCAGAGGCAATTCCTCAAATGTGGCAGTTAGCTCAAGCTGAAAATCATGGAGTGGTAGTTGGAAACAGAATTAGTCAAGGAAATTCACCAATTCGTAGATTAATGAGCCATAGCTTCAAAAAAATCTTCGGTGGTGCTTTATTTGGATTAAAATGTGATATTCAATCAGGTCTAAAGTTATTTAGAAAAGAATTAATCGAACATATTAATTTAGATGATTTAAGTGGGTGGTCGATTGATCTTCCTTTACTGAAAATTGCTCAAGAATGGGGATTCACTATTGGTGAAGTACCGATTGAATTCCAAAAAAGATTATCTGGAGACTCAAAAATCAGCGTTTTGAAGTCTTCATATGAAATCGGTAGTAGAGCATTAAAACTAAAGTTAAAAGGTTCTACCGCGATTAGTTTAAAACCAACTGAAGGTAAAGGGATGTTAGGTGCTGGAGTTGTGATGAAGGGTAAAAAATATGTTTCACACACTACTTTAGCTCCACATAAAACAGCGATGATTACCTTTAGCCAAGGACAAATAATTTTCTTTGCTATTTTAGGGTTAATTCTTCTTGTAGGACTAATAGCTAATTTTCTACTAACCCTACAAATTGTCGTGGGATTATTAAGTGTTATCTACTTTTTAGACTTTATTTGGTCATTTTTATTAACTTACCGAAGTTTGCATAATTCTCCAGAAATTAAGATTTCTGATGAAG
>CAYTXH010000024.1:4396-14247 GCA_964441115.1 uncultured Gammaproteobacteria bacterium
GAAAGAATTGAAAGCCTCTAGACCTTGAGGCCGTAAGATTTCTGATGAAGAAGTCGATAAGTTGAATGAAAGTGAACTACCTATATATACAATTTTATGTCCATTATATAAGGAAGCGCATGTTTTACCGCATTTTCTAGAATCAATTTCTCAATTAGATTGGCCAAAAAAGAAGCTTGATGTTCAACTGCTACTAGAAGAAGATGATCAAACTACCATTGATGTAGCTCGGGGAATGGATTTACCAAGCTATGTTCATATTATTGTAGTTCCTAATTCTCAACCTAAAACTAAACCAAAAGCATGTAATTACGGTTTAGCATACGCTAAGGGAGAATATTTAGTAATTTATGATGCAGAAGATAAACCAGATCCTAAACAGTTAAAGAAAGCTTATTTATCATTCCAACAAGTTGGTCCAAAAGTTGTTTGTTTACAAGCTAAATTAAATTATTATAATCCTCACCAAAATTTATTAACTCGATTATTTACTGCTGAATATTCTTTATGGTTTGACTTAAATTTACCATCTTTGCAATCAGTTAACACGACGATTCCATTAGGTGGAACTTCAAATCACTTCCGGGTAGCTGATTTACATCGATTAGAGGGCTGGGATCCTTTTAATGTTACTGAAGACTGTGATTTAGGGGTTCGATTATTTATGGAAGGTTCTAAGACTGCCATTATCGATTCAACTACGTATGAAGAGGCTAACTCAAAGGTTAAAAACTGGATAAGACAACGATCTCGATGGATTAAAGGGTATATGCAAACTTATTTAATTCATATGAAACAGCCAGTTGCATTAGTTAAAAAACAAGGAATTCATGCTGCGATGTTTCAATTAACAATTGGGGGAAAGATCGCATTTATGTTTATTAATCCATTCTTATGGATTATGACTTTGAGTTACTTTACTCTTTACGCATTTGTTGGACCTCAAATTGAGGCGTTATATCCTTCAACTATTTTTTATATGGCTGTTACTTCTTTAATTGGTGGAAACTTTTTATATCTTTACTATTACATGATTGCTTGTGCTAAACGAGGACAATGGAGTTTAGTTAAATATGTATTTTTTGTGCCATTGTATTGGTTAATCGGCTCAATCGCTGCAATGATGGCTTTATACGAATTGATTGTTCGTCCTCATTACTGGCAAAAAACAATTCATGGTTTACATTTAATAAATAAGGAAACAGTTAAAGAAGAAACTATTAAAGCTCCATCAGCCTTTGCTAAATTTATTCCGAAACCATTAAAACCATTATTAACTAAATCTATTTATCGAGGAGTTAGTTGGATGATGTTAGGAATGATTTTAGCTAATTTTACTAACTTTGTATTTAGTGCTTACTTGGGAAAATCTTTACAGTTTGCTGATTTTGGTAACTTCTCATTGTTTGCTAACTTATTATATTTAATCTCAATTCCAATTTATGCATTAGGTGGCACAGTAGCTCATCAAGTGGCTTACATTTTAGGTGGTCATGGTAAACCATCAGCTAAGAATCAGTTATTTTTAACAGTATTACCCTCAGCAATTGTTGGAGTTTTCTTAACAGTAGTTTGGTTATTATTAGCACCATTTATAAATAATTACTTTCAAATTGATTCAATTTATCAAGTTTGGATCTTTACCCCTATTTTTATGATCGGTTTATTATCAGCTAATTTTGATGGTTATTTAGGTGGAACATTATCATTTGGAAAAATTGCGGTTGTAACAATGGTAGAAGCTGCCACTAAATTATTATTGGCAATTGGAATTGTTCAATATGGATTTGGTCATTGGATAGTAGCAGTTATTCCAGCATCAATGGCAATTAGTTTATTATTGAATTTTGTTTGGGCAGCAACTGATAAAGTTGACTTTGAACCTAAAAAGTTCACAAAGTTTGATTGGCGATTTTATGCTACTTCGATTATTAATGGTTTAACGACTTTGGCCTTTTTGAGCCTGGATGTAGTTTTAGTAAAACATTTTTTACCACCACAAGAAGCTGGGATGTATGCAGTTTTATCTTTGGTAGGAAAAATGTGTTATTTCTTTGGATCATTACCTGTCCAATTTATGATACCTTTGGTTTCTAAAAACGAAGGAGCTAATAAAAGTAGCCGCAAGATATTTTTAACTATTTTTATGGCAACATTTGGACTTTCCGTTATGGCAATTGGACCATTTTTAATATTTGGTTCTTGGTTATTGCCGGTGTTGTTAGGAGACAAAGTTAGAGCGGTTTTATCAGAGATCCCACTATATCTAATTGCCATGACATTATTTACTGTTTCTCGACCAATTGTGGCATTCTATCAAGCTAAAAAGAAATATCTATTCGCTTTAATTAGTTTTGTCATGGCAATTTCTCAAGTGATTATGTTATCGGTTTTTCATACTGATATCCATGAAGTAGTAGAGATGATGTTCATGATTAGTTTTGCGAATTTATCACTTTTGATTATTGCTCATATTTTTCATCAACAGCTTAGCGCCGCTTTACTAGATTTATGCGACTTAGTATTCTTTAAACCTTGGAGATTCTTTAATGCTAAACCAACTGAAACTCAAAAAAGAATTTTAATTTTGAACTGGAGAGATACACGACACATTTGGGCAGGTGGTGCTGAAACCTATGTTCATGAATTAGCTAAGCGTTGGGTAGCATCCGGTCATTATGTCACTTTATTCTGTGGTAATGATGGTAATTCACCTCGATATGAAGTAATCGATGGAGTAAATATTGTTCGTCGAGGAGGATGGTACTCAATTTATATATGGGCATTTTTATATTATGTTTTGCGGTTTAGAAATAAGTATGATGTGATAATCGATTCTGCTAATGGGATTTCATTCTTTACCCCTCTTTTCGTTAGAAAGCCAATATTACTTTTGATTCATCATATTCATCAAGAAGTTTTTAGAACTTATTTAAAATGGCCATTATCACTGATTGCACAATTAATTGAATCGAAAGTTATGAAATTTATATATCGTAATCATAGAGTTATTACTGTATCTGAATCTTCTAGAGCAGATATTTTAGATATTAAATTTACTAAATCTGAATTTGTAGATGTAGTTAATCCGGGGGTCTCATTATCGGAATATAAATTAATGAAAAAAACAGCAAATCCCAGTTTACTGTATTTAGGGCGCCTAAAGCCTTATAAGAATGTGGATGTAGTAATTAAGGCCTACGCTGAAATATTAAAATCATGTCCAACTGCGGAATTAAAAATTGCTGGAAACGGAGAGTCATTAGAAGATCTACAAAATCTTGCACAAGAATTAGAACTATCGGATAAGATAAAATTCTTAGGCCGAGTTAGTGAAGAAGAAAAAATAAAATTGTATGCAACATCTTGGTTGGTATTACAGCCATCGATGGTAGAGGGCTGGGGTATCACTGTTATTGAGGCTAATGCTTGTGGCACGCCTGTAATTGCCTCAGATGTAAATGGTTTAAGAGATTCTGTTTTACATAATAAAACTGGAATATTAGTGCCTGTTGGGGATGTAATGCAATTTTCTAAAGAGTGTGTTAAAATACTAGAGGATAAAAATAAGCTGAAGATTATGTCTCAAGAAGCTTACAGTTGGTCAAGGAATTTTGATTGGGATATAAGTCGACAAAAATTTGAAAAAGTGATCGAAAATTTTGTTGCTAGCAACAAAGGTTTTAAATTTAATCAAATAAATTTAGCAAAACAAAAATAAATGAAAACATATTTAATTAGTATATTATTTTATATTAGAGCTCGGATAATGAGAGTTATTCGTCCAAAAGGAAGTTACTTCTTATTCCGGAATGTTGGTCCAATTAGTACACGATTTGGATATGATCGAGGAAATCCAATTGATCGATATTATATAGAGAAATTTTTAGATAATAATCGTAAATTAATCAAAGGCAAATGTTTAGAAATTCATGATAGTAATTACACCAAAAAATTTGGTGATGATCGAGTAACTGTTGCTGATGCTTTAGATGTTGATAGAAAAAATAAGTTATCTAATATCTATAGCGATATTCGAGATATGTCGATTATTAAAGATAATACATATGATACTTTAGTTATTACTCATACAATTGGAATTGTTGATGATTATGAAGCAGCAATTCGAGAGTGTTACAGAATATTAAAACCGGGTGGAGTTTTACTTTTTACTTCAGCAACTATTGGTCCGATCTGGGAAATTGAATTTAACTATTGGAGATTTACAGTTCCTTCAGCTAAATACATATTTAGTAAGTATTTTGGAGAGAAAAATGTTAAATCTGAATCAATGGGTAATTGTTTAGCTGGTCAAGCTTTCTGGGTTGGGATGTCAGTTGAAGATATGACTCCTAAAGAATTAAATTATAATGATATTCATTTCCCAGTTATCGTAACTGTGATAGCGACAAAAGCAGACTCTAAGAAAGGTCGTTAACTTCCATGAAGCTGTCTTTAACAATTGGTATTTCCGCATTAAATGAAGAGGGTAATATTGGTTATTTGGTGCGTTCTTTGCTCAAACAAAAATTCGATAATGTTAAGTTAGATAAAATTATTGTTCAGTCTGACGGCAGTACTGATAAAACTGCATTGATAGTTAAATCTATAAAAAATTCAAAGGTAGTTTTAGTTGATAATAAAAAAAGAGCTGGCTTAGCTCATCGATATAATCAAATTATTAAATTAACAAATTCTGATATTTTAATTTTATTAAACGCTGATATTTTGCCAAAGAATGATCAATTTATAAAAAATTTAGTAGCACCTGTTGTTAACGGAAAAGCTGATATGACTGCCGCTAAAATTGAGCCAGTTAAACCTTCAAACTTTTTTGAGAATATGATTGCAGTAAGTATGCAATTGAAAGATGAAGTATTTGATGAGTTAAATAATGGTGACAATATTTATACATGTCATGGACCAGCTAGAGCATTCAATAAGGCTGCTTATTCAAAAATGAGATTTCCGGATAGTGTTGGCGAAGATGCTTTTAGTTACTTATACGTAGTATCTAAAGGTCTGAAATTTAGATATGCGAAAAATTCAGTTGCAATATACAAATTACCAGATAACTTTAAAGATCATCGAAAACAAAGTGTGAGATTCCAGCACTCGATCACTCGCTTTCAACCACATTTTGATTCCAAGTTTATTCAAAAGCAGTATTTAATTGATTATCCACAATTAGTAAAAACAACCGTTAAGTATTGTTTGAAATATCCAATTGAAATGATTAGTTATATAGCATTAACAGGGTATTTAAAAGTTGATTCGATGGTTAGTGGTCAAACAGCAAATCAATTTCAAACAGCAAGTAGTTCCAAAGTTTTATTAAATGGAGGGGCTAAATGAACAACTGGAAATTAGCTAGTCGTGATTTAATTTATCAATTAGCATCTAAATTAACTACTAATTTTTCGAACCGATTTACGGTGCTTTGTTATCATGCTTTTGATAATAGTAATTGGCGTTTTAGTGTTAGTTTAAAACAGTTAGAAAATCAACTAAAGATAATTAAAAGTCAGGGTGAGTTTATTTCAGTTAAAGATTTATCTGCAAAATGGAATAAGTCTGTTAAGAATCAATTTTTGATTACAATTGATGATGGATATACCAATGTTTTATCAGCTGTAAAAGTTTTTGAGAAATATGGGGTTAAACCATTATTGTTTGTAATTGCGGATTCTAAAAATGTTGATCGTAAAGAGTTAGCAAATAATAAAGAATTACTTACTATTACTGAAGTAAAATCATTGATTAAAAAAGGATGGACAATTGGTTGTCATAGTTTGACTCATGCTGATTTTGCAAATTTACCTGAGGATAAATTAGTAGCGGAGATTATTAATTCCAAAAATGTTTTAGAAAAAAAATTGGGAATTAAAATTGAATATTTTGCTTATCCTAAAGGGGCTTATACTCAATCAATTGTAGATGCTGTTAAAAAGGCTGGATATAAAATGGCTTTTACAATGGATGATAGTCAGATTATTACTACTACTGACAAGTTGAGAATCCCCAGAGTAGGAGTAGATCAAACTCATAAGAATCATTTTGAAAACATTTATTCAACAGGTTCTATTATGTTTAGACAAGCAGTGAAAGCTTCACCTTTGAAAGGAGCAATTTTATGAAACAATTAGATGTGGTCGTTAAATATTTTCATCCGGTAGCTGCAGGAATTGAAACAAATATTCTAAATACTTATTCAGTATTAGTAGAGCAAGGTTGGAAAGTTATTATTCACACGAGCTTAGATACCTTAACTGAGAAGAATGTTTTGACTGAAACAGATTCTTTAAGAGGTATAGAAATTCGCCGATATCATTGGGGACGATTTGGTTTTTGGCCAAAAATTGATTGGAATAAAACAGATGCTGTTTGTTTGCACAACTTTAATATAGTTCCTCATCTACAGTTAATGTTGAAAGTTTTGAAAGATAAATTATTAGGTAAGAAAAATTATGGCCTATTTGTAACTCCTCATGGAGGATATAATCCTGAATGGTCAGTATTTCCTCTATTATCTCGAATTGTGAAACCAATTTATCATTTTACTATCGGGGCTTTGTTAATCAACTTAACAGCGGATGGTGTTCGGGCGGTTTCTGAATGGGAGAAACAGCAGATGATTAAAAGAGGGTTGTCTCCCAAATTAGTTGAAGTTATTTCTAACGGTATGGAAGATGAAGCCTTTGTTGATGTTGAAAAGCAGGCAAGCCAAGAGATAAAGAAAACAGTAAAAAGTTGGGGCAAATACTTGATTCAGGTAGGTAGAGTATATCCAATAAAAAATTATGAAACCACAATCCGGGCTTTACCTAAATTGCCTAAGGATATTAATTTCGTGATTGTTGGACCTTTAGATTTTGTGATGGGTAAAGCAGTTTATCAACAACAACTTAAAGATTTGGCTGCTGAACTGGGTGTGGCAGATCGAGTTATATTTGGTGGAGTAATCCGTGGTGTTGATAAGTACTACGCAGTTAAAAAAGCTGTAGCTATGGTTCATATGGCGATGTGGGAAAGTTTTTGTAATGTAGTTCACGAAGGAATGAGTCAAGGATTAGTTTGTTTTGTAGCTGATAATACTGCATTACCTTTACTAATTAAAAATGGTGTAAATGGTTACTGTATTCCAACTCATGATGATGTCCGATTAGCGGATCATTTAAATAAATTTTTAGCAGATCCAAATAGTGATTTATATCAAACAATTCGTAAAACAAATCAACAGTTTGGTTTACAACATTCTTGGCGGTCAACTGCCGCTAGAATGGGGGAGTTCTATTCTAATAGAATTAAAAAATGAAATATTTAATTAGTAAATTTTTGCTTCTAATATTCTTAATTGTTGTAATGGTTTTTAGCATGCGTGGAAATATGGGAAATATTACTCCAGCTGATTTTAATGATAAGTATTGGACCGAAAATGGACCATTGGAGTTATCACCAGAGCGAGGACGTTTTGCTTTAATTTATTCAATTATCGAAGATAAGTCACTTCAATATTCCAAAGAAGTTGCACAATTAGCGGCTCCTGACGTAGCGGTAACAACTGAAGGTAAATATGTAACTTTGTTTGCGCCGGGAGTTTCTTTAGTTGCATTGCCAGGCTATTTGATTGGTAAATATTTTGGTTTTTCTTTAGTGGGTGTCTATTCGGTGGTAGCTTTATTTGCGATTATAAATACTTTCTTCGTGATGATGATTGCTCGAAGGTTGGGAGCAAATGAATGGGCTGCAACAATTGGTGGATTGATCTTTATTCTAGCAACACCTGCCTTAGCATATGCGGTTGATTTATATCAGCATCATATGTCCGTCTTCTTGATTTTATTATCTGTCTATTCGTTATTAAAATGGCCCGGAGTCAGAGCTTTACTAATAATTTTCTTGTCTACTGGGATTTCAATAATTATTGATAATCCAAACATTATTATGATGTTACCGGTTATAGTCGCTGCTTTTGGACAAATTATTTCCTTAAAAATTGATGAAGAAAAAGTAAAATTGAATTTAAATTTTTGGAGAATTTTGACAGGTTTAATCATTATTCTCCCAATTGCTGGATTCTTATATTTCAATCAATTATCTCACAATAATGCATTTCAATTATCTGGTACTTTACCGTCGGTGCAAGAAGTAGATACTAAAGGTGAAATTTTTATTAGTGATATTGAACGTGTTAGTAATGAAAAATTAGATGTTAATACCACCGCTCAAACAAAAAATGCGGTCAGCTTTTTTGAAACAAGAAACTTACTTGATGGATTCTATACTCATTTCTTTAGTCCGGATCGGGGAATGTTGTATTTCACTCCGGTAATGTTTTTAGTAGTAGCCGCAATTATTTTATTGTATAGAAGAAAGATACAAATTTATTCAGTATTATTAGGAATTATTCTTTTTAATATAGTGATTTATTCTTTGTGGGGTGATTATTTTGGAGGATGGGCGTTTGGTTCTCGATATTTAATCCCAACATATGCGATTGGTTCAATTATGTTAGCGCTAAGTTTGCATTATTGGCGAAGATCTGTTGTTTGGATTTTATTAGTTTTAATACTTTCTATTTATTCAACAAGTGTAAATGTATTAGGTGCAATTAGTTCTAGTGCTAATCCACCAAAAATTGAAGTCTTAGAGTTGGAGAAATTAACTGGCAGTATTCAGAGATATAGTTATGACAGAAATTGGGATGTTGTGACTAATAATAAATTGAAGTCAGTACTATACAGAAGTGTTTTTGAGAATTCTTTTAATGGACAACAATATTATTATATTTGTTTAGGATTTATTTTACCGATATTGTCGGGGTTAATCTTAGGTTATTTAATAACGAATCTTAAAGATAGAAAGAAGGTAAAAAATGTTTAAATTATCGGTTAATAAATATCAGTTGAATATACAAATGAATCGAAGAGCTATTGATGTCATTCAATCCTTTTTCGAAGCACATTTAAGGACAATTATTTTAATAGCATTAATTGCAATCTCAGTGGCTAGTTTCTGGTATTTCTATAGCAACGGTTTAGGTTTAGCTTACAATGATGCTCGATCAAGACTTGATATTGGACGACGTGTAGTTGAGGGATTAAAACCAGGTCTAGCTCAGCTGGGAAGTGTTTGGTTACCACTAATTCATATTTTAATGGTTCCAACTGTATGGAATGATTGGATGTGGCACAGTGGGTTATCTGGTGGATTAGTTTCAATGGTGTCATTTGTTGTTACTGGTTTTGCAATTTATCAATTCTTGAAATTATTTAAAGTTGGATTATTAGGTCGTTTAATTGGAGTTTTAATCTTTGTTCTAAATATTAATATTTTGTATTTGCAGTCAACTGCTATGACTGAGTTGTTGCTGTTAGCGACTACGACTTGGGGAGGATATTATATCGCTAAATGGTTCCAGAATGAATTGATTCTAGATTTAATTAAAGCTGCATTTTGGATTATGTTAGCGACCACTACTCGTTATGATGGTTGGTTTACGTTTGCTTTTACTGTTCTTTTGATTTGTTCATATGCTTGGAAGAAATATGGATATAAGAGATCGGAAGGTGTTTTCTTTCTATTCTGTACATTAGGTGGATTAGGAATAGTCATGTGGTTTTTATGGAATCAATTAATTTTTAAAGATGCTTTATATTTTGCGTTTGGTGAGTTCTCGGCTCATTCACAGCAAACACAATTAGAAGCAGCCGGAGTTTTGACTACGAAGCATAATATCTTATTTTCTTTGAAAGTTTACTTATATGCATTATTTTATAATTCAAATACTGTCTTAGTATTACTTGGTTTAGCTGGAGCTATTTATTTATGGTTTGATAAGAAATTATCAA
>CAYTXH010000025.1:0-14176 GCA_964441115.1 uncultured Gammaproteobacteria bacterium
ATGCCTCCCCTCTCCACAACAAAGATCAAGAATAGATTGATACGCAGGTTGAGGTAATTGTTGAGCGACGAAATTTACTTCGTTTGTAGTTTGTTCCAAGGATAGCGGTTGAAGAAATGTTTTAAACCAAACTGATTGATACTCGTTTTGCATCAGTGGGATTATACATCAGAAATAAAAGAGAATAATTAAAAAAGAAGTTGTGTTGCGGGGGCCGGATTTCCTTCGGCAGGCTCAGGATAAACTTCTCATCGCCACCATTATTACCATAAAAAAACCCACTCAGCGGTGGGTTTTTCATGCTAGTTGCGGGGGCCGGATTCGAACCGACGACCTTGAGATTATGAGCCTCACGAGCTACCACTGCTCTACCCCGCGTCGCGTCAAAGCTAAACGTTTAGATAAGCCAGATTTTGGCTTAAGTTAGGGTATTTTAAGCTATTCTTAGTTAAAAAACAACCTGAGCCACCCTTGCCAATGCGGAATTGGGGCTGGAGGGAGTGGCTGATAGGTTTTAATTAAACGGTCTAATTCAGATTGAGGAAGAACGACTATAGTTTCCCCTTGTCGGGATAGATTTAACTTCTCACGGGCTTGTTCTTCGATAAAGTCGACACTCTGGATTTCCTCATATCTTTGCTTTAAATAAGTGTTTTTAGCCTGTAACTCAAGTAATTCTTCAGTTGAAGTATCTAACAAATTACCAGCGCTAAGTGCATCTGTGGTTTGGCGAATTAGGTTAAAAATCGCTAAACAACTAAGTAAGATGATAATTCCGAGAACAATTTTCTTAAGCATCTTTTGTGGTTTTAGACTTGACTTTGTAAGCCCCTTTCTATAATATATGGGGTAATCTATCTGAGCCTGACAATTTTGTTAGTTATAACAGTTTAGGTTCAAATTTAATTTATGATTACCTTAAGTGACGCACATCAACAATTTATTGGACATCTTAAAGGCCGAGCACGGGCATCCGTTACTATTTTAGCTTACGGCAAAGATATTGAGCAACTTGTCGACTTTTTAGTGAAAAAGACCCGAATTAATGTTGATCAAGTAGCTACTGAAGATCTACAAGAATTCATGAATACCTTACAACAAGAAGGTTACACAGCTAAATCTATCTCAAGAAAGACCAATTCAACTAAAACTTTCTTTAAATTTTTAAAGACTTCAAACTTGATTCAAGAGAATCCTGCAAATTCAATTGAACACCCTAAATTTGAGAATAAGCCACCACGAATCTTATCTAAAATCGAATACCGAGCACTGAGAGATGCTGCACGAGGCGATTTAAGAATTTTTGCGATTATCGAATTATTACTTCAAACTGGAATCCGAATTGGTGAATTAGCTAATTTGAAAGTTGAAGATATGAAATTAGATGATGACACTCCAACTTTATTTGTAGCTCCAAATGAAGGTTCAGTTTCTCGAACTATTCCTTTAAATCGACCTGCAGTTGATGCCGTACGAAAGTATTTAGAGATTCGACCACGAACTGCATCTCAAGCATTATTTGTGACTAAAACTGGACGTCCTTTGTTAGTTCGAAACATTCGAACTGCAATTGATCGATATTTCCGATTAGCTGATATTAAAGGAGCTAAGGTTAATGATTTGCGACACACTTGGGTAGCACATCACCTATCCTCTGGAACATCTTTGGTATTAATTTCTAAATTAGCTGGTCATAAGAGAGTTTCAACAACTGAAAGATATTTACAATATATCCAAGGCCGCTCAACCGAGGGCAAAGTAAAACTAGAAGAACTCTAAACTAATTTCAAAACTAGAATAGATATTGATGCGGTATCTGATTCAGAAATAGTTTCTTAAAATTAAATCAAAATATCTTATCAAATATGGAAACATCAACTAATGGAAAAGGAGTGTTACTTGGAATCGTAGCTGGCGTCGGTTATCCTCCGGATTTGAGTGCTTTAGAGGGTAGATTCTGGTCTACTCGAGCGGAAAGATCTGGGATAAAAATTTTAGATATCCCGAGGCCCGGTGAAATACCTTTTTGGGATAGGTCATCGTCCCTCCCATTGATGGAAACACAAGAACAATGGCTAGAGGCTCAAGGAAACTCACTCACTGTTCGAATATTAGAGTGTAGATACGGGATTTTAGATGGCCAATTGAAAACTTCTAAAGAGGTCGATCAGCAATTGAGTTTATGCACCAAATCCAGGTCAATAGAGAGGATTGCTATAGCTACACTAAAGGATCTGTTAATGAACAAACACGAATTTCGGATGTATGGTCTACGTCATCCGTATGGGGCTAAAAATCATCGGTGAAGCCGCCTGGATTCGAACCAGGGACCAAGTGTGTATAAGACACTCGCTCTACCAACTGAGCTACGGCTTCAATTGAGGCTAATTATAGCAAAAGTATTATCCTAACGCATACCTAAAATTATAATTTAGCTCGTTCGGCAATTTCAGCTTCGACTTCTGCCTTATCACGACCATAAGTTAGACGTGATAACTCCCGGATGGCTTGACCAATTTGAGGTTTCATCATGGCAGTCCATGCTTTCATATCTTTGGCAACATTGAGTGAAAACGGTGGAATCGGTTCTCCTGAAACTTGAGTTTTGACGTACATAGTTTGAGCTGGAACGTTCAATAAATCTTGTTCGTTAAAGATCGGAGCATATTCATTTTGTAAGAATCCAGCATCGCCAGTACCGACTCGATAAGTCATTAGAGTACCAATGTTACCAATAATCGCATTTTTAATATCATCAGAAAGTTGACTCATAAACTGATTAGCCACGATTAAATTCAAACGATATTTTCTAGCTTCAGATAAAATACTAGCAAAGGAATCTGTCGCAAAATTTTGAAACTCATCCACATAAAGATAGAAATCGCGACGTTCTGATTCCGGCATATCAGCTCGTGACATAGCGGCTGCTAAAATCTTTGGAACTAGAATCAAACCTAAGAATTGAGAGTTATCCTCTCCTAATCGACCTTTAGATAAATTAACAATAAAGATCTTGCCGTTATCCATAATTTCACGAATATTAAAGCTAGTTTTGGTTTGACCGATAATATTTCTTAACATCGAGTTATAAACGAATTTAGAAAATTTTGAAACGAAATAATCTAAAGTTTCAGCTTTATGGAAATCATCAGTTTTTTCAATTTGATCGGTCCAATAACGTCTAACTAAGGGATCGTTAACTAACGGCAAAATCTCACGAACGAAGGTAATATCTTGAAGCGCGCGGACAACTTCAATCAAGCTACCGCCCGGATATGCCATGACTGTTAACATGGTGTTTCGAACGGCATGCTCCAAACGAGGACCGATAATACCAGTTTTGTTAGGATCATACAGCTTATACAACATACCAATGATTTGTTCGACCACGAATTGTTTATTATTTTCATCGGTATACTCCAACATATTTAAACCAAAGGGACGCTCAGTGTCAGATGGATCCCAATAAATAACATCTTGAGCTCTTTCAGGTGGAATTAAATTCAAGAGATCTTCAGCAGCATCGCCGTGAGGATCAATAAAACAGAGTCCTCTGCCCTCTAAAATATCTTGTAAGGCTAAGTTAAGTAAAAACTGAGTCTTACCAGTACCTGTTCGACCAATGATGTACATATGACGTTGACGATCTGAATTACCGCTATAAACGGGCCGTTCTAAGCCTCTAAAGATAGATTTACCTAAATACATCCCCGAAGTCGGGATCTTCTCAGAAGCTGGTGCAGTTTTAGCAGGTAGCCAGTTAATAAATGGAGTTTCAATTTGTTTGTTTGGCATATGAAAAACTGAGGCAATTTCTTCGGAAGATAAAACTGGCATTTTGGTATATTTAGGTTGATATCGATAAATGAAATCTTCGATAAAACCAGCTTCGGATTTCACTTTAATTCCACTAAAACTGTTGTATGGACCAGCAAATTGCTCAAAAGCAGATTTTAAATTGGCTAAATGAGCTTTAGCTGAATCTTTATTAGTTGAAGTGGCAACAATGCGCACCACACAGCTAAAACCGGTTTTTGACAACTTACCCTCCGCTGCATCTAATTGTTTTTGATCAGGTGGGGCTTTTGGTTTATCACCAGTGCCAGGATCTTTTTCTTTTTTAACGAATTTTTTGCCTGAATCTTTCCATTTACCATCAGATGGAGCCACGATTAATTGAATTGCTGCCCCCTCCCCTTGTTGCATCTTGGCTAAGCTAGAAGTAAGAGCTGATAGTGGATCGGTCGGTAAGTCTTTGTATGTTTTAAAAGGAAAATGATTGGCGCCCTTTAAGCCATACATGGCATAAGCAGTTTGTCCGCCTTCAGAGAAAAGATTATATTCACTAACTTCACTAATTTTGGCATCAGGATAAGCACCAAAGAACTGCTTCTCAATTAAGTCACGGTGTTTTTTGTGACAAGAGATATAAAATTTAATTGATTCTGGTAAGCCGACAATTTCAAAAGAGATATGTGGCTGAGGTCGATATGAACGTAATTTACTGTGCCCGACTTTAATGGCGTTTAAAGAATCTATCATTTGCGCAGCAGCATCAATTTTATATTCATTGCCTCGAGGAACTTGAACCTCAAGCATAATGAAATTATGGGAGTCAGCTTGACGATTTTTGTAGCGAAGATGAGCAATGTATATTGGCCATAAATAGATACCAATGCCAATAAATGAACCTAAACACAGCAAACCACTAACAATCAAAAAGACAATCAGTCCAAATTCTGAATTAGTTGTAGCGATGGCTTCAGGTGTAACTTCCATAGTTGATGTATTCTATTGCTTTGTCCCCACTTCGACAAGTTTACTATCTGGGTTCTTCATTTCTTGACGATGTTCCCATTCATCTAGAAAATATTTTGATTGAGTATTTCGGACTTTTCCTAATTTGAATGGATCTATATTTTCCTTAATATCATTCAAAAATTCGGCGATGTGATTTTTTAAAGTTTTCGCAGGTAAAACTTTTGGAGCTGGCTGAGGTAAATGTTGATCAATTTGAGGCTGGATGTTGGTATGTTCGGTTACAGGGGTAACTTGATGATTCTGCTCTATAGCTGCAGTTAATTGATTCTCAATTTCTTTTTCAATCTTTGATTCAATGTCATGCACGAATTGAACATTATCCTCAGTAGTATGGATAGGTTGTTCAGAAGTAGGTGGATTAATCAATTCTTTAGGCGGCAGCATAAAACTATTATAGCTAAAGTTGAGAAAGAATAGTTGATTAAATCGCGGCTTGGTAGAGTTCGTTTACTTTAGTCCAATTAACAACACTCCACCACTGTTTAATATAGTCCGCTCGGACATTTTGATATTTTAAATAATAGGCATGTTCCCAAACATCTAAACAAAGAATTGGTGTGCCTTTACCATCCATTAATGGTGAATCTTGATTTGGGGTATCAACAATTTCGAGTTTACCGTCTTTAACTACTAACCAAACCCAACCGCTACCAAAGCGATTTGCTCCGGCTGCTGCAAACTTCTCTTGGAAGCTAGTAAAGTCTCCATAAGTACTGTTTATAGCCTCAAAAACCTCTCCAGATGGCTCTACAGCTGCTTCTGGCTGCATTATTTGCCAAAACATCGAATGATTGGCGTGACCACCACCATTATTACGGACCTTAGTACGAACATCTTCTGGGACTTTATCTAAATGTTGAATCAACTCCTCGACTTCCATACCCAAGAGATCATCATGACCAGAAAGAGCATCATTTAAATTTTTAACATACGTGGCATGATGTTTATCGTGATGTAGTTGCATGGTTTCTTCATCAATGTATGGCTCTAGTGCATTGTATTCGTAAGGGAGTTCAGGAAGGGTAAACATCTCCATCAATATAACGCGGGGTTAATAATTTGTAAAGTTATAAATCAGTAAGATTATCTCTAAAATGAGGCATGGCAATATTTACTCCTGATCCGGGAAATAAATTAATCTGACAAGCGGTCTGGCCTCTTTCATTATTTGGCATTTGATATTCGCCAACCCATAAATTACCTTGCTTTACTAAACGATAATTAATCGGATATTCATCATTAACTCCGGGTGAATCATAAAGCTTACTAAAATGAACTTCGTTATCTGATAATCGACCAGCAATTGAAGATTTACCATGAAAGTCGATTAATTGACCTCTAAAACTGGCATCAATAGTAGATAATTTGAAATAACCACCAAAACCAACTAATAGTGGATGTTTTTGTAAATCATCGCCTAAAGGTAATAAATCATTGAACCAGCCACCTATACTGTAAAGAGCAACATTATCTTGTTCTACATGCTGTTCTTTAGGCATGATTACTCTCCAAGTACCATTCAGCATCTAGAGCAGCAGCACAACCTACTCCCGCAGCTGTCACACCTTGGCGATAACGTTGATCAGAAACATCACCCGCTACAAAAACACCTTCAACTGAAGTTTTCGTAACATCTTTAAAGACAATATAACCATGTGAATCGAGTTCAATCTGACCTTTAAGAAACTCTGTGTTTGGTTTATGGCCAATGGCAACAAAAAGACCATCGATTGGCATGTCAGTAGTTTCCTGAGTTTGGGTATTTTTTAATTTAACACCAGTAATCTTAGTATCACCTAAGACTTCTGTAACTTCAGCATTAAAGATAAATTTGACGTTATCCTTTGATTCTAGGAGATTTTTCAGAGCTGCTTGAGCACGTAATTCACCTCGACGATGAACAATTGTGACACTTTGACAAACTTTAGCCAAATGTTGAGCTTCTCGCATCGCTGTATCTCCTCCACCAACAACAATGACATTTTTACCCCGGAAAAATAAACCATCACAAACTGCACAAGCAGAAACACCTTTACCAATCAGTTTTTTTTATACCTTCAATAGGTGGAGTGATAGGTGAAGCACCAGTAGCAATAATGACTGATTCCGTGTGGATGTTGTGAGTTTCAGTATTAATTAGAAAAGGCTTTTTGGAAAAGTCGACAGATACTACATCTTCTTCAATAAATTTAGTTTCGAAGCGCTCAGCTTGCTGACGCATTTTGGTCATTAGCTCTGGACCCTGAATCCCATCCGGAAAACCAGGAAAATCATCGACATCAGTGGTCAGCATTAACTGACCACCAGCTGCTCGTCCAGAAATTACCACCGGATTGAGATTGCCACGGGCAGCGTAAATAGCTGCAGTTAAACCAGCAGGACCAGAACCAATAATAACTAATTTTTCAATATTGTCAGGCATTAATTCTATCTTGTTTTAGCAGATGGACTAGCGGTTTTCGTTGGTGCAGGGGTTGGAGCTTTGCTAGCAGCAGCTGAAGCTTCTTTAGGTGTGGCTGATGGCGAGGCGGTTTGAGGAGCTAAACTAGCACTAGGTGAAGCATTTTCAATTGGCGCTGGGGTTGGAGTCATTTGAATAACTGTCGTTTCAGCAGCTGGGCCTTGAGAGAATCGACTTCTGAGCCAAGCAAAATAAGCAGCTAAAACAACTAGTATTAAAATAAAAATAACGATAGCAATATTTCGATTCATGTTTTTGGTCTCTAAAGTGAAATTAGTATATCACTTCTTATTAATTAGTCTAGGCACTAAACAATTAATTTAAGTTCAAAGTTAGGCACCGCACTCCTCCACCTGACTTTTGAAATTGAGTCATCGGTAGTTCAATTACTTTATAACCATGCTGTCGGAGTTGATCAGGTAACTCAGTTGCTCCTTCGGCCATAATAATTGTTTGGTCAATAACCACCAGGTTAGCTGCAAATTTAGCCGCATCTGCTTCGCTAATAGTGATTAACTGACAACCGAGATGTTTAATCTTTTGATTCGCTTCTTTACTAAAAGCAGCTGGATTATAAGCAATAAGATCATTAGATATCGGTGCTAATGACATGTCTAAGTGATAGTAGCGCGGATCAACTAGCTCTAAATCAATAATTGGCAGGTCAGTTAAAGTAGATAATTCAGAAATTGTTTCTTTTGGAGATCGAAAACCATAGCCTGCTAGTAGCTGATTATTCCAGATAAATGCCTCACCCTGACCTTCAAAAGGCAAATTAGTTTGAATAATTTCCCAACCGTCCTCTTGAAACCAATGTTGATTGTATAAAGCTTCACCTTGTCTCTCGGGATATCTAAACCGAGATAACCAAACTTTTTTGGGACCCACTACTAATGCTGCATTAGCAGTAAAAACTAAATCAGGCCAACCTTCGGCTGCTGGTAAAACTTCAACCTGATAGCCTAAATCTAAATAAGTCTGATAGAGCTGCTGCCATTCTTCTTTAGCTATATCTCGAATTGCTTTGTTCTCAACTGACATCCAAGGATTAATTGAATAATCAACTTGAAAGTAATCAGGTGGGCACATTAAAAGTCGGGGTGTTGTGTTTTTCATCTTTAATAATTTGTCCATTTTAACAAAAACATATTAAAAATTGTTAAGATGTTTTTATGGATAAAATAATGATGACTGAATCACAACCTTGTCCTCAATGCGGTAATCCGATTGGAGTACTGGCTGGATCTCAGGATGCGATATGTAAAAATTGTGGCTATAAAGATCCATGTTGTGAATAACATCACAAGGGAGCGACAACTCTTACATACGTGAATTTTCAACTAGCAAAGATAAACTGAAATTAATTTTTTAAAAAACTGGTTAAGAAATCCCCTATTTTTGGCACTGATAAATAATAATTTTATTATCTAATTCTCGCGAAGTACTTGGGAAATCTTTTATTCGCTGACAATACTGTTTAAATACTGATTCGGAGAAATATCCTTCATAACCAACATCAACCACTCCTCTTTCTGGATAATCTAGTATTCGACCAATTAAATATGCCGATTGATCAGCTGCTAAATTGCTAACGTATTCTTTATCCATTACCCGACTACTAAAATTCTGTTCGTTTGAATTAATGTAGTTATTTAATATCGGTAGATTTGTTTGAAGAGCAAGAACCGGCACAACTTCATATGAACCATACAAAGGTTTGATTGGTAAAGTTTTTAGATAATCGGAGATCTCATGACTATTAGTAAACCGACCGGCTCTGGAAATGGATTGATAATAATCGCTGAAACTATAGAGTAAAACTAAACAATATACTAAGCCGATTAATATTAAAGTGTAGTTACGACTATCTTTAAGTGTTAATATTTTTGATAACCCAAACAGAGCTAATAGAACTAACCAAGGCATCAAATTACCTAAATACATAAAATATACATCTCTAAACAATAAATAAAATAGAAATGTAAATATTAATGGTAAGGCTACGATTGCTTTTCGATTAAACCACACTCCTGTAATTGCTAATATAACCAACAACCATTCATGTTTAAGAAAGTAACCAAAAACAGCAAACTTATCAGTTCCTGATGGACGGTTAAATTGATGAATAACTAATGAATCTATTAACTGAGAAAAGCTAGTTATTAGGAATGGCAACATTCCTAAAATGAATATGATAATGCAGCTAAGTATTAATTTAATAGTTTCGGTATACTTTTTTTGGATTAGATACCAAACAATAATTCCAGCAAAAGGTGGAATAACATAAAGTTTAATTAGTAGTGCCGCCCCCCAACATATCCCAGAAAAAACATTTTTTTGCTTTAATGATAAATAAGTTGCTACAGTCATTAAAAATAAAATTGGCTGGAGACCAGTTAAAAAATCTGAAACAGACATCACAGTAAAAGTCGCTAAATAAATTGGAGCAGCTAGGAAAGCGAGAGTTAATTTATAATGACTGGCTATTTTAAATAGAAAAAAGGCTGTTAATCCATCGAGTAAATAAACTGATAATTGGTAAACCCAGATATTATTCCCAGCAAAGATTCTAAGTAGCCCCAGATAATAAAGTATTCCTGGCGGGTCAACGTGAATGAAATCTCGATATGGCAATTGTCCTTCTAAAAAAACTTTTGCCATGTATATATAGGCATTTCCATCTCCAAAACGGGTCGTTATCATTAACCACTTAATTAAGATAAAAATAATTATCGAACCACAGGTAATTAGAAGTTGGTTTCGGTAAGTAAGCATTAACTTTATTATTAACTGACAGTAGGACGTTTCGCCAAGTAGACAGTTTTAATTGTAAAAATTATTAGCCCTAATCCAATGAGAGTGACTGGCCATAATCCTAACCACCAACTGACTCCAGTCCAAAACAAAATCACTAAGTAGAAACTAATTACTAAGCTAGCTGGTGGCAACTTTTTTAGATTAGATTTAACAAAAAGGTAGAGAAATATTTGAGCAATTAAGCTAGATACTAACCAGCCAAAATAATTACTAAATGGAACTTGAAAATAGTCTCCCCCACCTAAGTAACTCCAAAACCCTAAGCCAACTGCCCCTGGATCGATAATTAGATCAGCCCAAATCATTATCAAACTAGAAACTATGACTCTAACATATGGATTGGTATGTAACCGATAGCCAATCACTAAACCTCCGATTAATAATGGCAACCAAGCAAACGGAACGGTCCATGGAACTATTCCTAAAACTTTTGCTCCTATTTGCTGATGGTAGATAAATTCCCCATACGGCCAACCCGTAATAATTGCTTGAGCCTCAAAAATAAGTGCAAATAATCCTAAAGATAATAATGCAATTGATGCTTTTAAATATCCTAACCACTTTGATAAGGAAATAATAATTGGCAAAAATAATAGAAAAATAAAAATTACAGAGACTAGCTGATAATCACCATTCATTGGAGAATTACTGACAAAGTAACTACCAACTAAAACAAATAATGTTTGAAGAATAATTAATTTTGACATGATTTATTGAGGATGATCTGTAGTTTTGATTGGAGCCATTGGTAAGGTAAAAGAGAACGTTGAGCCCACCCCGACTTGAGAATTCTCAAGCTTCATTTCTCCTCCCATTTTCTCAACTAGTATTTTTGAAATATATAACCCTAATCCAGTTCCACCAGCATCTCGAACTAATAAACCACTGCCAGCTTGTTGAAATTTATGAAACAAAAGTGCTTTATTTTCTGGTGCAATTCCTTTTCCGGTATCGTGAACTAAAACTTTTATTTTATTATTAACGGGTAATTGAATTTCAATAATCACTCCGCCTTTAACTGTAAACTTTAAAGCATTACCAATTAAATTAATTAACACTTGAACTAATCGGTCTGGATCTGCCAAGACCTCAAGCTCATCGGTCCCTGGTTTGTTAATTTGCAAGTTAATTCCTTTTTGGTGCGAAATTGTTGAATACTCCTCTACTAATGCAGAAGTCAGTTTAATAATATTAATTGGCTCTTGTTTAATATTGATGTCACCATGTTCTAACCTAGAAGTATCAAGAAAGTCATTAACAATATTTAGTAATTTCAAACTAGATTTCTCAATATTATCAATCATATTTTCTAATTGAGAATCATTTATTTTAGACAAATAGTAGTGACGAATTAAATACGTATATCCTTGTATAGCAGTTAGTGGAGTGCGCATTTCATGAGAAGCAATGGAGAAAAACTCATCTTTGGCTCGATCTAATACTCGGCTTTCTGTAACATCTTCAACCAAAATAACACAACCAATAATTTCAGATTTAGCATTGGATGTTGAAATCGGATTGATAAATATTCTAAAAAATCTATTATTAATTGAAAATTCCTGAACATCGATTAATCCCTTAGTTAAGCACTTATTGATACTTTGGATGAGATCGAATTTTTGAATTAATACTTGATTTATACGGTTTAAAGTATCAGCAGGAATCGCTTTATCAAGTGGCTTTGTCGGATCAATCAGCCCAAAAATTCTTTGTGCAGCGCCGTTAATTTCTGTCACTTTAGGACTGGTATCAGTCATAATAAAACCAACACTGAGACTATTAACCGATGCTTCTAATTTTGCATTGGCTTGATCAATACTTTTATCAGAAGTGACTGAGGAAGTTAGTTTTTTTCGCATTAGAAGAACATAAATAAGCACTAGATTAACCGCTAAACTGATAACCAGAATGATAATCGGCAGTTGCATAAGTTATTTGGATTTAACTTGTTCTCGTTTTAAAAGAATCCAGGCCAGCAAACTGATAACAAAAAATGCAGCCATCGATAAAAATGGAATTGTAATAAAACCAAACCAAGCGAAGAATTTAGTAGTACAAGAGACTCCAGCAACACAGGGGGCAACACTTTCTGGAATTAAATGATAATAAAGTAAGTTGTGATAAAAACTTATTGCTAAGCCAATTAAACTAAGTGGTAAAACATATGCAGGAAGTCCTCTTTCTTGTCGTAAAATACTAACTGCCGAAATAATAACCAAAGGATACATTGTGATTCTTTGATACCAACATAAAACACATGGCGGGTATTTTAAAACTTCACTAAAGAACAAACTTCCTAATGTTGCTAGTAAAGCCTGAAAGAAGATAATGTATTTAATATTCTTAGAAGTTAACATTCATTATATTGTCGCTCATATAACAGAGATAATCAAATTGTAAGAATTACAGAAGCTAGGTTAATAATTATAGGATTTGTACTATAATCAGGGGTATGAATTTGCCTAAAGCACCAAATATGACTTATGTTTGGAGTTTCTTTAACTCGCATGGACAACAAGTTGTAGATAACAAAGCTCCATTAATCAGTTTTCGTTTTACTTTTATTGCCAGAGTACTGACCTTGTCGATATCCATGATAGTGATGCTAACCGGTATTTTAGTAGTAACTGCACAGCTACTAACTTTACCCCAAGGCTTTGATGCCTTTGGACTTGGTTTAGATATTAATTTTTATGCGGGATGGGGATTAATTATCTGTGCACTATCATTAATTTTTTTAAGAAATCCTGAGGGAACTAATCTGGATCGAATAACCGGAAAAGCTTTGGCGGCATTGGCGGTATTAATAGGTTTAATAACAATAATCGAACACTTGGCAGGAGTAAAATTAGTATTTGATCGTTGGTTACTTGATCAACTTTCTGATTTAACCACAACTCTAGATTTAGGAATTAGTTTATTTCAAACAATTTTACTTACCTTAATTGGATTGGCGCTTTTAATGTTAGATCGCGGTGAAATAGCTGGAGCGGAAGTTACTCAATGGTTAGTTTTATTTACTGTAGTACTCCTCGCTCCAAGTTTAATTGGTCATATTTATGATATTAAAGTAATCGATGCACCAATAAATTATTTACCTTTTAGTCTGGTGCTATCTTACAGTTTGCTATGTATCGGAATTATTTTATCTCGACCAGTTTATGGAATGATGATGATTATCTCGAGTTATGGAACAGGTGGATACCTAGCGCGTCGTTTACTTTTAGCTGCGGTGATTATTCCTGTCGGATTTGGATGGTTAGTCTTAACAGGATATCGAATGGGCTTTTACGGGGCTGAGATCCGATTAATTTTACATATCGCGATCAGCGGGATTGTTTTCGCAATTTTAATTTGGCGAAGTGTTTTTGCCTTGTATCGAATCGATCAAGAAAGACGACGGGCGACAAATGCGATTCAATTTCTAAGCGATACTAGTAAAGCCATGTCAGTCTCAATGAATTATCAAAACAATCTACAATTAGTAGCTCGACTAGCAAGTCAGTCTATTGCTGAGTGGTGTGCAATTGAAATGATTGATCAAAAATCTAAATTAATTGCTTTTAATCATAATAATTTAAAAAAGAACACATGGTTTAAACAATATTTAAGAAATAAAAATTATTTCTCCTTTAATTTCTCAAACTTATCAAATACTTTTAATACTGGAAAAAGTGAACTATGGTTATACCGAAATCCTAATCAAATAACAAAGTTAGTTCAGTATCCAGAGCTATATCAAACACTTATAAAATTGGGATTTGACTCGGCAATTTTAGTCCCGATTAAAGTCAAACAAAAGGTTATCGGAATTATTTGTTTAGCAAATAGCGGTGATTTAGGAACATATTCTAAAACAGATTTGCCACTTGCAGATGAACTTGCGAATCGAATTAGTTTAGCAATTGATAATGTTTGGCTATATCAATCCGTTCAAAGAGCAGTTAAAACTCGTGAAGAATTTATGTCAATTGCCTCTCATGAATTAAAAACTCCAATCACCACGATACAGGTTTTAGCGGGTTTAATTAAAGAAATTGCTAAGAGAGATAAACAGGAGACTTATTATAAATATAC
>CAYTXH010000026.1:0-14162 GCA_964441115.1 uncultured Gammaproteobacteria bacterium
TTTGAATATGTTTATTTAGATCCAACACATGTTAGTGTTCATTCACCTGATGAATGGGTGGAGATATTTAAAAAAGCTGGATACACCAAACTCAAATTAAAAAAGAGATTATTTGTGCCATTTTTATATCGATTGTCGAAATATTTGCATTTCAGTTTGCCGTATTCAATAAATACTCCTTATATTAATTCCACGTTATTTATATTAGGAAGATAATATGAAAACTTTCTTCAAAGATAATAATCTCTGGATAGTATTAGTAATTTGCTTACTTGGGTTGGTGCCATTTCTGTGGTTGCATACAGGTCAAATGGTAGTTGGTCATGATTCTGGTTTGCCATTTAATCCGATTGTTCATTGGCAGGATCGGCTATATACCTGGACATTGAGATATGGAATGGGGATGGAGCAAACATTCGCGCTGGGAGGATTTTTTATTCATGGTTTAGAAGCATTATTAGCTGCTTTAGGATTTAGTATTACATTAGGTCAACAGATTGCTTTCTCCATTTATTTTATACTGCCAGGGTTATCTATATATTATTTACTAACAACTATTTCGCCTGATAAGAAGTATCGTCCTGGATGGTTAGTCGCAGCCGTCTTTTATATGTTTAACCATTACTTACTACAAGGATGGTTTGTGGCTGAAAGAACGAAATTTACTATTTATATTGCGGTTCCACTGATCTTGGCTATTTTACTAAAAGTTATTCAAAAAAGATTAGGGGTGGTTATGGGTGCAGCGTTAGTCGGTTTAATATTAATGATATTAAATGGTGGGGGATTTTTCCCGTTGTATGGTTATTTATTTGTAGCTTGGGGTGTAACTGTTATCTATTTTTCATTGATTGAACGTAGCTGGTATCTTTTCGGAAAAATGATAATTTTTTCTGTTTTATCGGGTGTCTTTTATGGGGTGCTAAATGCTTATTGGTTGTTTCCCTATATCTATAATGCCTTACACACTTACGGGGCGGCAGTTGAATCAGTTGGAGGGATTAGTGGTGTCAAAAGCTGGGTGTCTGTAATTAGTGAAAATACTAGTTACATAAATCTAATAAGACTTTTAGGTATACAGGAATGGTATGTGAATGCCGGTCATCCATATGCCGGAAACTTTTTGAAAAATCCGTTACTGATATTTGTTAGCAGTATGATTCCGGCAATTGCTATTGCCTCCTTACTCATTAAAAGTGAAATCAGGAAATATTTAGTTTGGTTAGCTTGGATAGTAATTATATCGATGGTCTTTTCTGCAGGTTCACAACCCCCCTTTGGATCGGTGTACTTATTTTTAGTAGAATTTATGCCTGGGTTTGCGATATTTAGAACTCCATTTTATAAATTCGCAGGAGGTATTTGGTTGGGTTATTCGGTGATGTTGGGATATATGAGCTGGTGGTTAATAAATAAAATTAATCTTCGTTATTGGTTTAGTAAAGGATTGTTATATTTGATAATTATCGTTTTGATTGTTGGTTATAATTATCCGGTTTTAGATGGGAGATTTTTTGACTATGTTAAAAATGTACAAACAACCAGAGTTAGTTATCCAGATTATGTTGAAAGATTAGATGGGGAATTGTCAAAGGATTTCGCCTATGGTGATAAATTGTTAATGTTGCCAGAGCACAGTATTAATTTATTTGTCGAAGCTTATGATTGGAAGTACTGGAGTTTGGCAACTGTGCCATCTTTAGCGACACGACATTCATTAATTAGTAATAATCAGGCTATCCCTGATGAGCAGAAAAAATTATTAATGGTTTTGTACGATTTAATAAAAAATAACAACTCGGACTGGATAAAATTAGCAAATATTTTGTCTGTTAAAGGCTTTGTAGTTCGAGGTGACTTTGACTGGCAATTAACTAATTATCAAACAACTAATCCGGAGATTTATGATCAAATATTATCTAATAGTTCAGCAGTGAAATTGGAATCTGTTTTAGGTAAATGGAAGATCTATCGATTAGTCGATCAGGATTCGGGACGGGTTCGAGCCGTAGATAATATCGTTGACTTAATAGGGAAACCTGCAGAAATAGGCCAGATTATATCTTTCCCAGAAATATCTAGTAAAAGTGCGGTGTTAATTAGTCAACCTTCACAAGATTTTTTCAATCAATATATTTCGATTGGTACTTGCTTAAAATGTGATTTGGAATGGAATTATCTGAGTTTGCCCGAAAATGATATTTTTGGAATAGGATCAATGTTCTTCAAGTTGGCAAAATATCAGGATGATTCTATTAATTACCAGCTATTGGATAGTGATAGAAGAGTTAAATTATATAAAGAAGTTTTTTATCGACGCTTTGTGGGTTTGCGAAATTTATACATCTTAAATCAGTCTGATGCTACCAAAATTAGTGGTGGAACCCAATTTGAATATTATATTGATCAGTTTGATAAGTTACTCGACTTGCCTGTGAAGGGAGATCAAATTAGATACAATTTAGAGCTAATTATTTTAGTTGATGAGTTGAAACAATTGGCTAAGGAATTAGATATTTTATATAACCAAACTTCCAGAGATAGCGATGTGGCAATCCTAAATAGTTTGATTAATAGAGTTGAATTATTAATTGAAAAATTAGAGGTAAAAGTTGATCCAACACAACAGCTAGAACAAAAGAAATACAACGTGCTAATTCCGAAAACCGGGGGGTACAGATTACGTCTTGATACTAAAAGTTTATTAAATGTTGCTAGCAGAGATGATACTACAGAATTTAAGCTAGTAGTAAATGATAATATTTATCGATTAAATAGGTTGGTTGATCAAGATTCTTGGTATGAAACTGAGTTGATTAACTTAGAAGAGGGTGTTCATCAGGTTACATTAATTGATCCACTTATTAATAGCGCCTTAGATTTTAGTGCTGGTCCAGAAGTTAGAGCTGCTACTACCAATGATGGCATATTAATAAAATCGGCTGGGAACGAGCAGTGTTACAAATTTCCTCTAATTGCTGATCAAACAAGTACTGAAAGCGAATTTTTGGTTGAATATTATTATCAAAGAATAGAGGGGAATCAAGACTTTGCTTCGTTTATTAATCGAAAGGGAGAAACTAAAACTAGTAGAGATAAAAAAGATGTTAGTCATTTCTCCGGAGCTAATTATCCATCAAGATTCCGTGAATGGAAAATTATAAAGCCCACTGAACAAGCAGTTTTAAATATCTGTAATGTTCGTATTAGGAATTCTGATGTGGAAACTATCAACAAAATATCACGTCTTAAGATCATCAAGATGATAGATCCCTATCTGGTTGCGGTTAGTCAAAGTAGTGCTGGTTTAGAATCTAACGGTCAATTAGCAATTGAGAGTAATAATAATACTGAAGTAGATTTTTATTGGAATGGAAAGAAAACAATGGTGGAAATGATGGAAAACTATTCTAATAATTGGCAATTGATTAATGATCAAAATCAGGTTGTCTCAGAGCAAAATCACTTTAAGCCGTTCGGATTATTTAATGGTTGGATAATTGATTCTGGGACTTATAGATTGTCTTATCAACCTCAAGAATCATATCGATGGGGTATAAGAATTAGTTTAATTGGTGTATTGTGTGCACTAGTTATAGTTCTAAGGAAAAAAATTAAATGAAGATAATTAGCAGTTGGTTGAATGGTATATATAAAGTTTACGAGCATAACTTTCATCTTATTTTCTTAATACTTATTATTAATGTGGGAGCAATTATATCTTCTCGTTTTGTGCCTTATCTAAACATTTTTGGTGCTGAATTACTATCATTTGTGTTTTTAATTGATTGGTTAGTATTTATAAAAAAATTCCAACCATCACTTCAAACGTTGTACAAACTAATGTTAACTATTTTAGTCATAGCTTTTTTAATGTCATGGTTTTCAATATCTCTATTTAAAGTTTGGTTAGGTGTATTATTATTAATAGTAATTATTACAATTACAATTAAAGCTTCACATGGTGAGTAGTAAATTCTTTCCGCATATAATCGTAGGATTAATAGTTTTTGTCTGGTTAATATTTGTAGTTCAAGGTGTACTAGCCAATAATTCTTTTTGGACTGATGAAAGTAATGTCGCTTTGTACGCTCGACAGATTTTAGAAACAGGAAAAGCAAATTTACCCGGAACAAACTATTCTACTGGCTGGTATCAATTAGGTTATCAATATTCTTTAGCTTTATTTTTTAAAATCTTTGGGGTGAGTGAGATGGCGGTGCGAACACTATCCATAATTTCTGGTATGGGAGTGTTAATCATAACTTTTCTGTTAGTTCGATTTGTAACTGGATCAATAATTTGGGGGACATTAGCAATGATTGGGCAAGGTTGGTGGGCAATTAATTTAGCATATGCTACTCAAACTCGGCCGTATATGTTTTTACAGTTATTAGTTTTGTGCGTTTGTTTAATTTGTCTTAAATCAGTAAATACTAAAAATTGGATTAGCCCAATTGTTTTGTTATTTCTGTTAATGGTAGGGACATTATTTCACTCAACAGGTCTTTTTATATCAGTAATTTATTTGATATATTTGGTCGAATTATTATCATTAAAGTTTAAATTTATTAGTAATTGGAGATGGCTTATGTTTGGAATTATTAATATTATATTTGGTTTAGTATTAATTTTTGGGTTAAGAAATTTAGGTTTAACTGGAGAGTTCAATAATTTAGTTTATCTTAAGTATATTGTTAGAAATCATTTATGGTTTTTGATTTTACCTTTCGTTTTCGGGTCAGTATATTTATTGAAAAATTATCGAGTATATGGTGTCGGAGTATTAAGTTATAGCTTTTGGGTATTCATTGTCTGGCTATTTTTCTCATATTCATATAATATTCGCTATTTAATTCCTTTGATTGGGTCAGTAGTAGTAGTTAGTTTTATTGGACTGGCTGAGATTTTAAAATATTCAAAGTTAATTTTGCCAATAAGAATTATTTTGGTAAGTGTCTCGTTAATAGTTTTAGGAAGTCAGTTAGTTTGGTGGCCGCGTAGCTATTATTCTCCAAATGTCTGGTTATATGGTGATGTCCAAAATGCTGATTACAAATCAGCTTATGGATGGATGGTTAATCAATATGGACCAGAGTTAAATGGCTGGGCCATATTTGATAGCTGGAACGATCGAACACTTTGGTATTTTAGGCGCCCACCGGAAGCAATGTTTGTAGTTTCATCATTAGTGCCAGAAGGGCAAAAATACGATGTAACTTCGGGTGCGTATTTTTACACTACTTTAGAACAATTTAAAGCTGAGCAATCGAAATATCCGCAAGGATTGGTTTTAGTTGAAGAGTGGCAGAGTACAATGCCAGAGGAAATTAAGCAGTATATTCGCCAAAATTTGAAATTAGAATATACTGTAAGAGGACTGACAACAGATTCTATTGATCAGTGGCCGCTAGCTGTTTACAGTTGGGGTAGTAACTAATGAAAAAAAAACCAATTATAATATCCTCAATTTTTATTGTTTCGAGTCTGATTCAACTGATTACTCAAATATTAATTACCAGATTATTTGGAGCTAGCCAACAAGTTGATAACTTTTTAGCTGCAGTAACTATTCCAACCTGGATAGTGACAGTTATTTATGCCACTTTAAATGATGTTTTACTCCCCAGATTAAAAAAGGATGATAATGAAAATGAAGTTGGGAGCGATTTAACTGGATTATTGTTTGGCCTGGGGATTTTAGGTTTAATTGTTTCTTTAGTTTTATGGTTATCTGCTGAGTGGTTAATGAAAATAGTATTTGGCAATGCAATTTTAGATTTTAATGAAGTTATAAATTATTTTAGATTTATGATTTGGGGGATTCCAATAGCGATAATAACTGTTGCTGGTGGAAGTTTTTATTATTTACATCAAAAATTCTTTAGATTTCCGGTAGTACAATTGATCGGAACTATAATCAATTTTGGGGTTTTATTATTTTGTTATCCTATTTTTGGAGTTAGGTCTTTGGTTATTGGTTTTTTAGCTAACTTAGTAGTTCAATTGCCAATGATGTGGCCTAGAATCGCTACTAAATTTAAAATCATTAATTTATCGCCGATACTTATATCTTGGTTACCCTTAATTATCGGGGTTCTGGCGATGCGAAGTGATAGTTTATTGGTTCGGAGTTTTGGTGCTGGACTCGGTGAAGGATACCTAGTTTATTTGAATTTATTATTAAGAATATTTGGGTTAGGGACTGGACTATTAACTATTGGATTGCAGGTAGTCTTACTACCAAATTTAGTTGAAATGTTTGCGCGTCATGAATATCAAACTGCTAGTCAATTAATAAATAAAGCTAAAATTGTGGCTTTGGTAGTAACAATATTAGCGACTGGAACTATTTATTTGTTAACTCCGGAATTGCTGAAACAATTATTTGTTGGAGGACAATTTGATATGACTGATTTACAAAAAACCGTTGAATTATTACCTGTATTTATTTTGCCCGCAATTGGTTGGGGAGTTGCTAATTTATTTGCCCAACCGTTAATTGCTCTGAAAAAAGTCTGGTGGGTAGGTGGAATTCAATTAGCTAGTTTAATTATTGGTTGGTTAGTCGCGATGACATTACAGTCTTCAGGATTGGTAGTTTTAAGTATTGGTGCTGGATTAACAATTCTATTGTTTGGTGGGATAATCGGAAATGAGATCGTATGGCAAATTTACAAAAAGCGTCTAATCAACAAATAAACACCAGCATAGTAATCGCAACATATGGCCGTCCTGGCGGAGCTTTATCTGTTATCAAACAGATTAGAAAGTACGATTCTCAAATCGAAATTGTAGTTGTTGATCAGAAAAGAACTAGTCAGATCTCTGAACAAGATATTACTCAATTTAATATTAAATTTATAAATTTAGATGTGCCTAATTTATCCGCAGCGCGAAATGTTGGATGGAAAAGTGCTATAGGGGATTGGATTTTATTTTTAGATGATGATGTTGAGATAACTGAGCAAACAATAAGTGAGCATAGTAAGCATTTACAAAATAGTGATGTAGTTGGTGTAGTTGGACGTGTGATTAATGATAATGATCAATTACCAAAAGAATTGTCTGTATCAACTGGTCAATCTAATTATTTGAAGCTTAAGTTTAGGTATAACTTTTGGAGTACTAAATCACAGGAAGTAGATTTTTTATACGGATGTAATATGTCCTGTCGGAGGAGTATTTTAGAGAAAATTAGTGGTTTTGATGAATATTTCCAAAAGATATTTGATGATGTCGATATTGGATTTCGTTTAAAGAGATATGGTCGATTGGTTTTTGAACCAGAGGCTCTGGTTTATCATCATCAGGCAACACAAGGGGGCAGCAGATATCAAAAGCAGCAGCCAGAAAATGATTTGTACCGTTATTATGGTTATTTTATTGCGAAGAGTTTGATCTTTCCTATTTCACTTATTAGCTTGTTTCTCAGGTGTAGATCAGCTATTTTTAAAGGGAGGAGTGAGCTATTAAGCTTGCTTAGAGGTTATTGGGATTTTTACTTAAGAAATGACTAATTGGAGGAAATTAAATTGGCAATCATTTTTACTTATTTTTCTATTAGTGGCAATTTTTGGTGTGATTTTAGTAGCTAGATTTTGGCAAGTTGGTGAATATTTTAGTTTTAATTTTGATGAAGAGTATCAAGCTTGGTTAGCTTGGCGGTTATATCAAGACTTTCATTTAATATGGATTGGGGTTAGTGCTTCGAATATTAATTATTATTTAGGGCCTGGATTCACTTATTTAAATTTTATCTTGTTTGAATTATCTGCAGGAGCGCCGGTAATACTAGGCTATTTTAGTGCTTTTTTTGGAGTATTAACAATGATAAGCGTTGGTTATATCGCCTATCGTTGGTTTGGTTTATGGGCAGGTATTTGGTCAAGTGCGTTATATGGAGGATCGGCACTTTTAAACTATTTTGATCGACGTTTTTGGAATCCGACACCCGTACCTTTTATTGCTATTTGGATGTTATATAGCCTAACTCAAGGTATGAGACAGAGTTGGTGGTTTGTTCTAACAGCAGCGCTGGTCGCAATATCACTTCACATCCATTTATCTTTATTAGTTCTTTGGCCAATTATTTTAATTGTGCTCTGGATGAGTAGGCGGCAAATTAAGTTAAGACAATGGTTGGCAATGATTTTTATTTATTTAGTAATAACTTCGCCCATGATGGTTTTTGATTATAATCATAAGTTTGATAATCTATCCGCTCCAATTCGGTATTTTCAAGACTCTAATAGGAATACAAAATTGCCATCACTATGGTTAGCGTCAAATTATAGTCAGTTTTGGTGGAATAGTATGGGACGGTTCTGGCATTTAAACTATCGAAGCAATTTACAAGAAGAACATAATTTAGGAGCTCATGGAAAGTTAAGTCGACCCTTTTGGGGTTTTTCGGTATTGAGTTTATTATTACTTATAGGATTTGGATGGTGGTATCGACATTTATTAGCTGCTCGTTTAGTCCTTGCTTTAGCCATTTTATACACTATGGCATTCATAGCGTACCCTGGTGTAATTGGTGAATATTATTTATTAGGATTTTTTATCATGTTGTCGATTGCCTTTGGTACTGTTCTATCACGATTTAATGTGGCATTAATCGGTATAATAATATTGGTTTTTACAATTAGTAATCTATTAACTGTTACAACTTCGGATCAAGCAAGATATGGTGTTTTAACTAGACAAAGATTAATTGAGAAATTAAATCAGCAATTAAATCAGCGACCATATCAGTTAGTAACTTTTGGAGCAGATCCCAGAGTTTACGAACCTTATGGTGGGTGGAGATATTTGTTTAATCAGTATGCATATCCGCCAGCTACTAGTAGTGCAGATCAATTTTTTGGATGGTTATATCCTGATCAGTTAAATCGAACTATTCCAGAAGTCCAAGTTATAATTGCTGAAAATATGGATTATAAAACGGATTTGCCAATAGAATATCAGGTTAAAGAAGGTCCTTTTCTAGGATTAATAGTAGAATTAATAAAATGAAACAAGATAATCTAACAATTATTATTCCAACATTGAATGAATCCAATAATATTGAGAGGGCTATTAAAAGCAGTCTTTGGGCGGACCAAATATGGGTAGTGGACATGGGATCAACAGATAAAACTGTTGAAATTGCAAAATCATTAGGAGCAAAGGTGTTTGTTCGAAATGAAGGTAAACAATTTATTGGGGTTCAGGATAATTTAAATTGGGCGGGTAAAGAATGTGGAACCGAATGGGTATTTCGTTTAGATGCTGATGAAGAATTTACACCGGAATTGGAAGCTGAAATCAAAGATCTGCTAAGTCGAGATAATCAATATGTGGCTTTTGGTGTTCCGCGAAAACAATTTTTCTTAGGTGATTTTCTGAAAGGCGGAGATTGGTTTTATGATCGATTAGTAAGGCTATATCGTCCAGATAAAGTTTGTTACGCTAATTTAGTCAGTGTTCATGAGCAATTAGTAGTAAATGGTAAACAGTCTTTTCTGAAGAATCCGTTAAATCATTATTCTCATCCAACCTGGAAAGAAATTAATCATAAATGGAATTTATATACTGATCTTGAAGTTCAAAGAATTCATGAATCTTTGATAATTGCATTGGCAAAGATGATATTTTTGCCTGGATATGTTTGGGCGCGTTGGATGATGTGGCATCAAGGATGGAAAGATGGTTGGAGAGGAGTTGTTGTGGCGACTTGTCGTGGTTGGTATGATTTTTTGAAATATGGAAAATATATTAAATATCGATTTTCTTCGTCATCTAAAAAATAAGGTCTAATCTTATTGTCGCTGATACAAAAATAATTGGTAATCTTCGTTTAATGACCAGGTTTTAATCAATAGATTAGGTTTGAAATCGGTTACTTGATAGGCTTTAGTGGAATTAATTAAGTTATGATTACCGATAATAAATAAGTACTGATTTTGATTGTAATCAGTTGTCATAAGATTATTTTGTTGAGTTTTAATTAAATAATGTTGAACTGAAGCTTCAGTTTCATAAATTAAATTAACTACATTAAAGGATGCGAGCTGCTGATCTTTAATAATCTTAAAACTAGTTTCTTCTAATTGATAATTCCAATTTTTTCCCATGCCAAAACCTTGAGCTGGGGGTGAGGTGTAATATAAAAGACTAATTAAACTAAAAATTAGCATTAATTTTATAACTGATAATTTAATAGTATATTTTTGAATAAATAAGCTAATAATAATAATAGAGCAAAAAATTATTGATAACCAATAATGGGGTGGTGTTCCTGATGAGTATTGACCAAAGCTAGGGTTTTTAATAATTAATAATAAAGTTTGAAGATTATAAAATTGATTTTTTATCTCGAAGATTAATAACGGACTAAAGCCGATTAAATAACCACTGACAAAAAAGAAAAACCTTTTCCACCGGTATTTAATGATAATAGCGAGTGAAATGAATGTTATGACTATTAGAAATTGAAAATGAAACATGGTTAAAATTCCAGCAGCTATACCAGTTAAGAGTAACCATCGGATTTTATTTTGTTGGTGGTACTTTCCTAAAAAGAAAATTAATAGTGGCGATAAAGCGATTTGGAAATTGGGATTCCAGAGAAAGTTTGTATAGTCTACAAAGTAAGGTGTCCAGCCATAGATTAAACATATTATTATTGCTGTCGATCGATTTGTTAACCATTTGGAACCAAAATATAGTGGGATGATCATAAAACAGCTAAAAATACTAAAAAGAAAGCTACTGTAAACAGGATTAAATTGACCAAGTAGCAGCCAAATTAACATAAAATAATAACTAATTGATCCTTGGATAAGTGAATGTCCCTCAAAATTTAAGGAGGCAGTGGGTCCAACTAAGGTGATTTCTTTATTTTGCCAAATTCTAAAAGCCTCAAGTCCGAATAAACCTTGATCTGCAGAAAAATTAACTCGGGTTGGATAATATAATCCATGTAATAAAATAGACCAGAGAATAATAAAGGCTAAAACTGCACCTGTTTGAGTTAGTTTCATATTATGACTTTAGCCGAAGAGTCCAGCCTGATACAATAGGGATATGAAAGTCGGTCTTGATATATCGCAGTTAGCACATCATGGTGGAGTTGCTAGTTATACTGATGCTTTAGCCCATGAGTTAGAAAAAATAACAGAAATTGATTTAAAGCTTTTTTATACGTCACTGAGAAAACCGTATCAAGGTGATTTGAAAAATGTTAATCAATTTAAAATTCCGCCGTCGATTGCTGAGTGGTTATTTAATAAAGGTCGATTTTTGCCGATTGAGAAGTTTGTGGGAGAAGTAGATATTTGGCATTCTTCTGATTGGTGGCAACCACCGACAAAAGCAAAAAAAGTTACTACAGTTCATGATGTTATTCCATTAAAGTTTCCAGAGTGGTCAGTACCAAAGATTATTGATGTTCACCGAAGGCGAATGGAAATTGTTGAAAAAGAGATTGATCTAGTAATTGCTGTTTCTGAATCAACAAAACAAGATTTACTACAGATTACTCATTTGCCAAAAAATAAAATTGTAGTTGTTCCCGAGGGCGTTTCACCGAACTTTCATCAGGCGGGGGAGGCAGCTGTAAATAAATTTCGCCAGAAATATCATTTACCAGAAAGATTTATTTTAGGGATTGGTGGCATTGGCGTTTAGCAGTTGGTGGGGAGATATTATTAGTGAGCGGACAAGATATTCCTAGAGTTGCTGATGATGAGATGCCATTATTATATTCTTCAGCTAAAGCGTTACTTTATCCTTCACTTTATGAAGGATTTGGTTTACCAGTAGTGGAAGCGATGGCCTGCGGATTGCCGGTAATTACTTCTAATGTCTCTTCTTTGCCTGAAGTTGGAGGTGATGCGGCCTTTTATATAACTCCAACAAATATAACTGAAATGTCAGATGGAATTGTCCAAGTTATGAATGATTTAGACTTAAGAAAACAGATGATTGATCGTGGATTTGAACAAGCTAAGAAGTTTCAGTGGCCAGTGGTGGCAGAACAAACAATTGCTTGCTATGATCGGTTAGTCAAATAAATATGGCTAAAAAATTTATCTCTAAAAAAATAGTACCAGTAATAAAAACAATTGATCGTCCAATTCGGATTTGGGTGGATGGATATGAGGCGAACGTTCCTCAACGAGTTGGCTCAGGTCAGGTAGCAGTAGAGCTTTTAAGAAATTTATACCAAATTGATCAAAATAATGAATATACAATTTTGTTGCCGTCAGAGAAATTAGCTGATTTACCAGAAGAAAGAGCTAATTGGCACTATCAGATTTTAAAACCTCGAAGATTATGGACTAGAATAGCTTTGCCTTGGAAATTATTAGTTGCTAAAAAAAAGCCAGATGTTTTTTTTAGTCCCGGACATTATGCCCCTTTATGGTCTAGAATCCCTCGGGTTATTACCATTTTTGATTTAGCATATTGGAATTTTCCAGAGATGTTTAAACCTCGTGATTTATGGCAATTAAAGCATTGGAGTAAGCAATCCATTAAAAAGGCTAAACAAATAATAACTATTTCTCAATCGACAAAAGCTGATTTAACAAAACATTACCGAGTTATGTCTAAAAATATAACAGTGGCCTATCCTGGGTACGATCAAAATATTTTTAAAGAACCGTTATCAGTAGAGCATCGACAACAGATTTTAGATAAATATCAAATAAAGGGATCCTATTTTATTTACACCGGAACTCTGCAGCCAAGAAAAAATCTAATTAGATTAATAGACGCTTTTTCTAAATTAATTCATGAACCTGGTCAGAATTTTGAGATGAAATTAGTAATTGTCGGAAAAACTAAAGGGGCAGGACGTCAGGGTTGGATGTATCAAGAAATATTAGATCGACCAAAGCAATTGGGAATTGAAGATCAAGTAATCTTTACTGGATTTGCTCCAACTGAAGAATTACCTTATTTAATGTCAGGAGCCCTAGCTTATGTTTTGCCATCTTTATATGAAGGCTTTGGTATTCCGGTAGTCGAAGCAATGGCGTGTGGAACTCCAGTAATTGTTTCTAAAGTATCATCGTTGCCTGAGGTAGTTGGCTCTGCCGGCTTACAAGTAGATCCGACATCAATTGATCAGATTGAGCATGCTTTAAGATTAATAGCGGCTGATCAAAAACTTCGTCAAAAATTATCAAAACTTGGCTTAGAACAAGTAAAACAATTTAGTTGGCAAAAGATGGCTAAACAGGTGTTAAAAGTTTTACAGGAGGTAGCTGTCGAGCATAAATAATTATGAAAGTATCAATTGTTATTCCCAATTGGAACGGTGAAGAAAAATTAAAACGAAACTTACCAAAAGTTTTAGAAGTTAAAGCTGTTGATGAAGTTATTGTTGTTGATGATGGTTCGACGGATCAAAGTGTCAAATTATTGATTGAACAGTTTTTGCCAAAAATTAGATTAGTTTATCGAGCTAAAAACGGTGGTTTTTCATCTTCTGTTAATAGTGGTGTTCGCGCTGCAACTGGGGATTTAGTTTTTCTATTAAATAGTGATGCGGTTCCCGAGGCTGACTGTATCGAAAAGTTATTGCCCCATTTTAATGATTCAAAGATTTTTTCAGTTGGTGCGAGTGTTGGGGGTAGTTGGAATTGGGCAAGATGGGAAAATGGTTGGTTTTGGCATAATCAATATGGTGATAAAGCCGAAATGGAAGCTCATCCAACTTTATGGGCATCTGGTGGGAATAGTTTGTTTAGAAAAGATTTGTGGGATGAATTCGGTGGGCTAGATGAATTAATGAATCCGTTTTACATTGAAGACACTGATATTGGATATCGGGCATGGAAGCGAGGTTATCAAAACTGGTTTGAACCTCTATCTCGGGTTGAACATTATAAAGAAATTGGGGTGATTGAAGGGAATTTTAGTCGAAGAAAAATCAATTTGACTGCACAAAGAAATGAATTAATCTTTATCTGGAAAAATATTCATCAACCGAATATGTTTTTACAGCATATTATGCGGTTATTAGGCAGATTGATTTTGACTCCTGGTTATTGGCGGGTTTTTCTAGCGGCTTTAGCTAAGTTGCCAGCAGTCTTAAATAAACGTCAGATAGAGAAAAAATACGCAAAGGTGACTGATACTGAGATTCTAAGCAAGTATCAGTTAAAACA
>CAYTXH010000027.1:0-3442 GCA_964441115.1 uncultured Gammaproteobacteria bacterium
TAGGCTACGAGATGTCTGGGGGGCAACCTAATCCAGCTATTAATGAAGTCTCTGTGGCCTGTGAAATCTTCCAAACCTCAATTTTGGCACATGACGATATTATTGATCTAAGTCCAACTCGACGCGGCAAACCAACTGTTTATCGCCAATTAGGCGGTGACCATTATGGTATTTCTCAAACAATTTGTTTAGGCGATATCGGCTTTTTCTTGGCTAATAAGCTAATTATCGATTCTGATTTTAATAGTGATTTAAAAGTTAAAGCTCTCCATTATTTTTCTCGAATGGTAATCAATACTGGATTAGGTGAGATGTTAGATATTGAATTACCTCATCGCAAACAAGAGAGGAGTCAAGAAGATGTCATTACTATTAATCGCTTAAAAACTGCTGACTACACCATCAGTTATCCATTGATGATCGGTGCTATTTTAGCAGGAGCTTCTGCAGAGCGTTTAACCAAGATTAAACAATTTGGCACGGATCTCGGTATCGCTTTTCAAATTCAGGATGATATTTTAGGCATCTTCGGGGACGAACACACACTTGGTAAATCAGTTACCTCAGATATTGAAGAAGGCAAAAACACCTTATTAATTACCGAAGCTTACAAAAATGCTAACAATGAACAAAAGCAAATTTTAGATAAATATTATGGAAGCGGAGAAGTGTCCTCAGAGCATTTGGAACAGATTAAACACGTTTTTATAGAAACTGGAGCTTTGGAATATTCTAAAAACATGGCCAGCCAATATGTTGAATCAGCTAAAAAATTAATTCCTGAATTAACAAAATCAGAGGATCATCGACATTTATTATCCGAAATGTCCGAGTTTTTAGTTAACCGTGATAAATAGTTACCTCGAATATTCAGGATAGTTTTGGCTGATTTCTTCTCGTAATGCTAGTTTAGCCCGATATAATTTCCCTTCGACAGAGCGTTCGGATATCCCCAAGATCGATGCGATCTTTTCCAACGTTAAATTTTGCCAATAGCGCATATAGAGTAATTGACGCTTTTCCTTAGGTAAGATCAGCAGACATTCTTTAATAGCTGCTCTTAACTCTTTAATTGCTAACTGTTCATCGGGCATCAATCCATTATCTTTAATAGACGCTAGCAGTTCTAAAGTTGGTGCTACGATTCGAGATCTTTGATGTACTTGTGATCTGTAATAATCGGCAGTTTTATTCAAAGCTATTCTACAAATCCATGTAAAGTATGAGCTTTTATGCTCAAACGTCTGATATCCTTTCCAGGCAGATGCCACTGTTAGGGAGAAGATTTCTTCAGCTGCAATTTGATCACCACCTGTCTTCTTAACAATAAATTTCATCAACGGTAATGCTACGGATCGATATAGGAGGGAAAAACTTTTTTCTGTTAGAGATTTATTGCTTCGTGGGTTTTTTTGTTTCATGCCGACTAATATTGTACAACAGCAATTTATGGAATTAATGTTCGAAGCTCAAATTCAATTCCCATCACATCAACGAATGAATTTTCGGGATTTAACGCCAGAAATTAATGAAATTATTCAGAAAACTAATACCAGTCAAGGGAGAGTAGGGGTAGTTTCCAAACATACAACCTACGGACTGACAGTTAATGAGTTTGATGAACCGAAACTGTTATTAGATTTTCAAAAATTTTTATTAAATTTGGTTCCAGAAGATCCTCGCTCGACTTGGATTACAGCCGGTGGTTATGAATATCCGATTGGGGATTATGGCCATGCTTGCATGGATAATCCACTTCGAGATCCAAATGAGATGGATCTAGACTTCAACGCGGGTAGGCATTTGCGAAGTAGTTTATTTGCTAAGTCGGCAATTTGGTTACCCTACGTTGACGGGGTTGCAGTATTAGGACGGTTCCAAAAAATAGTCGGTATAGAATTTGATGGTCGTGATGGATCAGGTGTGAACCCAGAAAGAATCAGGAGTCTAGGAGTATATATTTATCCATCGGAAAAAGTTATAAGTTTGGGGTCTAAAACTTTGAGCTAGCCTTAAATGCCTGCTAGCGGTATAATTACCAGATTGCAATTAGATTATGTCTGACAGCCAAATCGATAACCAATACATTCCAACTCACATCGCCATCATCATGGATGGCAATCGTCGTTGGGCACGAAAAAATAATCTTCCAGATCACAAAGGACATGAAGCTGGTTCTGAAAACTTAGAACGGATTGTTGAAGCAGCAGCTAAAATGGGTGTTAAGACTTTAACCGTTTATGCCCTCTCTACTGAAAATCTTAAAGAACGAGCTGCTCGAGAGGTTAAAGCAATTCTCCATATTCTAAGTTCCAGTTATCGAACTAAGATGAAACGCCTAATGGAAAAAGGTGTAAAAATCGATATTTTAGGTGAATTAGAAGGACTTCCAAAAGCTATTCAACAAATTATTACGGGTCTTAAAAGTACCTATATTGAGAATGAGTCAATTAGAGTTAATATTGCCTTAAATTATGGGGGAAAGAGGGAGTTGATTAGCGCCATTAAAGACATCGTTAAAGAGGGAATTGATGTCGATAAAATCAACGATGAACTAATTAAAAAACATTTATATACTCGAGATCAGGAAGATCCAGAATTAGTAATTCGGACTGGTGGGAAGATTCGATTGTCTAACTTCTTGCTTTGGCAAACAGCTTACTCTGAATTATATTTCTCTGAAAAATTATGGCCAGATTTTGATGCCGAAGATCTAAAAACTTCAATTGAGTGGTACCAAACTCAGCAACGTAATTTTGGGAAGTAGATTAATAGACAGAGAGACAAATAGATAACTAGACTGCCAGAAAAAATTATCATGGTAAGTTATCATAATTTCAGAAAACTCGAAGCCTGGAAACGTTCGGTAAGTTTTATTAAACAGATCTATGCTTTAACAACAACATTTCCACTTGATGAAAGATTTGGTATAAGCGACCAATTAAAACGAGCATCAGTTAGTATAGCTCTTAATATCGCAGAAGGATCTAATAGTGGAACAAATAAGGAGTTTATTAGATTTTTAAGAATCTCACTCAGATCAGCTCAAGAGGTAGTCGCCGCACTTGAAATATCGAAGGAGCTAAATATGGGAGATCAATTATTAATTGCTACAGCTATTGATGAAGCTGAACAATTAACACTGATGATTGGAGGAATAATTAAGCATTTAAATAATATTCAAGTCTCATAATCTTCTTGTCTGATTCCTAATAGTCTATAAATCTTTCAGTCTATTAATCTATCAGTCTAAATTACAATTCCGACCAGATCTTGATTCGATCCGAAATCGCATCCTTTAATAAAATCAAATATTTAGCTTGAGCTCGAATTACCTCAGCTGGCCTTTCACGATTATCATTAAAACCACGCGCAAATTTAATTTTATATTGAGAATTAAGCGCGATTAAACTGCCATTAATAACCAATTGGTCATCATCAG
>CAYTXH010000027.1:3460-12235 GCA_964441115.1 uncultured Gammaproteobacteria bacterium
AAAGGTTGGACTAGCCATTCGACTATTACTATTTCCCAGAGTGTCACAGGCTGTACAAATGACATTATCTGAAATTAAGACTGCATTAATCTGTTTAACACTGGCATCTATATTTATCTTCCCTTGGGCTATTAAAACTAAACCAGCTAAAGAATTAGTATCAGTAAATGGGCTGGCAGCAGGGGCAACAGAGGGAAAGACAATATCTTCTAAAATATTAATATCTCCATCAGCAAAGACGATGACGCTCTTATATGGAGCTGGTGTTGTAGAAGGTGCTGGACTGGCTAAAGCAAAGCTATCTCGATAAATATTTACACTGGAAGCAGTGACTCGGACCAATTCGACACCGTCAACAGCTAATGGAGTAGCGACTGGTAAATTAGTATGCTTTTGAATAAATAATTGGCTATTAGTGCTTTTTTGGACGAAATAGCGAGTGACTAATTCACGGTAGTTATCAACTTTAAATCGAGTATCATTAATCGGCACATAAGCTTGTGGACCAGTAATACAATTTCCTGATGGATTAGCAAATATTGGGGAGATTGATCCATAAGCAGTTACTAAACCGTCAGCTCTAGGATTATCTGGATTTGGTGTACATGGCGGGGTTTGAGCATTAATTTCTAAAGGAGTGGCTCCAATCAATCTAGTAATGCCTAATCCTAAAAAAAATAGAACTAGTAACCAAAGTGATAAATAATATAATCCCCTATGAGCCAGTTGGGGAGAGGCAGCAGTTTTAAGAGCCATATTTATGGTCCTCCTGAAGCATCAATATCTGAATTAGAGTGGACATCTCCACCGCTAGTTTGAATCCATGCAGGTACACAATCAGAGGTTCCAACGACACCAGCTGAGGTCGAATTAGTAGTTGCTTCATCGAAACTATAGTTGATTGGATTTGATTGATCTTCCGCATAAGTAAAAGCCTGAAGGGTATATTTGTAATAGCTAGAAATAGCCACAGTATCGTCACGATATGAGCTAGCAGTATTATCTAAATTAACTGTTAAATCTGGAGTAGCAGAACAAGTTACAGTACTACCCGCTAAAGTACAGGCAAAGCGTCTTAAAGTCATATTTTGAACTCCGACCATTGAGCCCCAAGTTACATTGACATAAGGATCTTCCGGACCTTGGCAACCACCACCAGCAATTCCGGTATTAGGGCAACTATTTCCAGTACAAGGTGCTGGACTGACAGCACAACGTGGGCCAGGACAGAGTGAAGGAGGAGCCCATAATGGCTCACTTTTATCTAACATCATAAAAGAATCATTAGCATATAATCTGACTTCATAAGCTCCAGGTCGAGCTAATGCTGGAAATTTTAACGCACCATTTGGATTTGAAGCAGTTCTCAAACAACTTCCAGCTAAACGAGGAGAGCTAGGAGTCTGTACACATTCACTAGTTGTAACTGCCGAATCACCAACATATTTCCAATCAATTGGTTCATTTCTTAAAGCTACATCATAGTTGCTATAAAAATTACTAATATTAGTGACTGCTTGAGTAGTCCATGTAGCAGGAATAGTAGGTGCGGGTGGGGGAGGTTGACTAGCAATTGCATATAAACCAATCCAATCACGAGCTGTAGCAATTTCTGCAGATGCTAAATTAGGTTCTGAATAGGTTCGAATTAAAATTACGGAAACTAAAACTATTAATAATGCTAATAAATTTATTTGGAACCAGAGTTTTACATTGGGCATGTCAGTTTACAGCATAAATAATAAAGTGTTTCTCGTCAAATTAATTGCGAGTAGCAGATGATGTTGCTTGACTAGTTGTTGGGGGAGGAGTTGGAATCACTGCTGATCCAGATGCAGCCGGACTTTCTGGTAATGCAGGAGTCACAGAAACATCAATTTTTTCAGCATTAACAGCTTTATCGGCAGTTAACTCTGTTTCTGCAATAACTTGTACTGACATACCAACAGCTAAGTCTTTAACTGCGATCTCATCAATTCTTGGTCCTTTTAAGGGATCTGAACTTAATTGTTGTCTAGAAATCGTAGTTTTATCTGTTACTGTTAAAATGTAATTTTGCTCGCCATTCATAAATGATTTAACAGTGATATTGTTTCCAGCAATAGCACTAATTTGGCCATAAGCTGAGCGCATTTTTGGTGCTAAAGATACTGTCTCAGCAGTGAACTTAGTCCCACCAAGTCTCAAATCAGTTTTTGAAGTTACGCTCACCATTTGTCCAACTTTGAGATCGTTAACAGTTAGCTTTGATTGATTATTACCGTCTGGCGTTGGTATAGCGGCACCGGTATCAGATGGTTGATTTATTTGAGTATTATCTTCAACCACAACTTCAAAAGTCATAGTTTTTGGTTTAGATTCTTCCATTCCAGGCATTGCGGGAACAGCTGCTACACCCATGGTTTTATCAACAATTACAGTTAAAGTTTTGCCATTAATTTTATCTATCTTACCGCTAACAGAGAAAATAGGACTTGTTAAATCAAGAATATAAGGGGAGTGACTACCGCTGGATGTATACATATTTCGATTCATTGCCCAGCGAACCAAGAAAAATACTAATAAAACGATTCCCAACAAAATGGTAATCCAAACAACTTTTTTAACTACTGATCCAGAATTATTATTCATTTCTCTATTAATTAATCGTCACATAAAACATGGTTTTTATCAACCTAGCTATTGCTGCTCAAGTTGTTGTAAACGTTGTTTTAACTCACTAAGTTCTTTTTCTTGATTCTCTACTTTTTGATTTAATTCATTTAACTTTTTCATTACGTCTACACCATCAACGATTAATTGTTTTGTTTCAATAACTCCAGCTCGGATTTTTCCAACAATTAATTCTGCTAATGACATGATTCTGCTGACTAAATTATTGTTTTGATCTTTAACAGAGTAGAGGCTTTGGCCGTTTTGAATTGACTGCTCTAAGGTGTAGCCCTGAGTTGAAGTCATATAAACTTCAGGGTCGAAAGTTGAGGTGTTTACGAAAACCATGACTTTACCAACAAATGTGCCGTCAGGTAGTTTGAAACAAGATTTCTCAATTCCAGACCAGTCATCAATAGTCGAAATATCTGGCCATTGAATTGACTCAATATTATCTGCGGCTTGGCATTGATAACCTACGATATTTCCAGAGTTATCCTTTTTAAATTCAGAGAGCACTGTACCAACAGCTACTGAAGATGTTTGAGCCTTTTGGCCAATACCTTTGAATTTAGAGACAGTAATTTTATCTCCAAAAGTTATATCGCTATTTGTATAGATAACTTTAACAGGTACCCGTCCCGCCAATGCCACAGGATATTTGCCTTTTCCATTTAACGCTAGTTGCATCCAAGCATCTTTTTGTTTCTGATCTAAATTAGTAGAGGAGTTAACTTTATCGACAGTTGGAACAAGACCGGTGATAAATCCAGAACCATCAATTAAGATAGCTGGTCGAGTAGAAATAACTCCAATTGTGCTTCGAGCATCATTTTGATTTGCGGCTTGAACATGACTACGTAGATTAGAGCTAGAAACAATATCACCTGGCTCAAGTTGCTCTGTTGATTGATAAAGCTCTGCAACGTCATAACCTACCTGACAGTGACCATAACCATCTCCAGCTGGACCAGGGCAGTTGGCGTCTCGAAAGGCAATTTGACCATAAATTCCATCCCCCCAACCACCATTAGGCATACCAGAACTACCAGCTACTAGCCACAAGTTAGGCATACCCGTAATAGAATCAGCACATCCAGCACATTGTCTATCTGAACCATTATTATTACCTCCAATAGTTACATTCCCTCCTTTTAGCCAAGTAGCAGACAGAGAATCCATAACTAAATTATTGAATCTACTGGTACCGTTGGGATCAAGATAATAGCCACTATTACTTTCGTCATACCAAATATTTCCAAATGCATAAGTAGGGCCTCTAAAATAATTCCAGCCATTATAGTAAGGGAACCAAGAATCATTCACCTTATCATTAATAAAGGATGTATTCATTTGATAAACACGACTAGTTCCATTTGGATCTAAATTAAAATTATTGTCGTTATTATCAACGTAGTTATCTACATATAAAGTTTTACAATTTACTCTAAAAAGCCAGCCGTAAGTATTATTATGAACACCAACAGTCTGTCCGCACCATCCCTCGCTGCTATGTCCCATCATTAAAGATAGGTTTCCAGCCGGATGATCAAATTCTAATCCACTCCAACCATTACGATTTCCAGCGATTCTCCAAGAACCATAATTTCCCGTATTTGGATAAAAATGAGCACCGTTATTTGGTGAATAAAGGCCTGTATAATTATTGAATTGAATCCATTCAGCAGGAAATACACGACCCGTTTTAGATAATCTTAATGTCTCTGAAAATGCTCCAGGGACTCCACGGCCAATCAATAAATCTCCAGTATAGGCATTGCTTCCATAAGTTCCGTTTGTACCAATAATCATTGAATAAGTGTTACCAATATTGTTATTAAGTCGGAAACTTCCTTCACCACCTACGACTGAGACTGAAGCTTGATCTGTGTTTAATTGAATCGGTACGGCATTGGTTTGGGAATCGCGTAGATATAAATTATCATCGACCATAATTTCTGCTTGATTGTTGTAACGGTAAAGAGCTCCATCAGTAGCATCTGGGAGGCTAGTATTTCCCCAAGAAAAGTTTAACCAAGCTCGACCACCATAATTATTTGGATAAGAGTTTGCAGTTTGTTCACCCCAGACAAATGTTTGACCCTGAAGGTAGGTACCAGTAGTGTTAACCGTGACTCTATCAGCTAGATTTGTTGATTTTAAACCAAAACCTGAACCCGAAAAGCTGAGATATCCTTGGATAATATTATTCGATTTATTTTTTATTTGTAGTCCATTGTTAGAAAACATATCCCAATAGTTACCAACTAAATCTGATGATGATATTTTTACTGCACTTCCCACGACCCCTCCGCCTGAAGATATTTGTCCAAGTACAGTCAAATTTCCACTAGTATCTAAAGTCATAGGAGCAAGGGGATTTGCGTACATATTTAAAGTTCCAGTAGTTACGCCTAAACCACCTCTTTGTATATTATCTCTTCGAAAAACTATACCTTCACTGGTCGTAATAGCACTATCTTGATAAATTTTTCCAGAAACTACTACGTCTGAATTAATATTTCTCCAAGCAGTATCAATAGTTGAACCAGGTAGAGGAGAAGAAAGGAATCGAGCAGCTTCAACTTCTTTAATTTTGAACCCATCCCAATTCGCGTGTAAGTCGCTAATAACCGCGATAAGCAGAATAAAAACTACAATAGGAGCAATAGTTCTAAATAAGGAATTAATAAACTTATTTTTAGAATCAGCAGCGGACATCTCTAAATATCAATATAGTGTAGTTAGAAGAAAGATGTCAAATAAGGGAAGTATTAATTAGATTTTTGATTTACTGGCACATTAGGTATGGCCAGATTATAGTTTGAGTTAGGCTGTGGAGTGACAGGATTTTTTGGAGTGGTTGGTGTTGGTGAAGCTGCTTCCGGTGTTTTAGTTGGAGATGGACTAACAACTGGTACATTTGTGGCTGTTTTCGTGGGGGTTGCAGAAGGTGCTGGTGGATTTGGATCATAAATGTCTTGATCTTTTGTAGCTAACCCATAAGATGTAACACCCCCAATTAAGCGGCCTTTATTATCAGCACCTTTCCCACCTCCCAAAAGAGATTTTGCACTTGGGGGATTCGGTTCTAATAAAGTTGACTGGTATGTTAGTAAAGAAAAAGATTCTTGCTCTTGAACACTAGAATGGGTGTCATTTCTATATCCACCATTTAATATGAGATTATTACCATCTTTCCATATGACCATACCCTGTCTGGGAACGGCTAGAGTCCCAACTTGCCTACAATCTCCATTCTGAAAATTGTATTCAACGACCTTGTTTGTTGTTACCTCCGAACTATTACCACCAATTAACAATAATTTACTATTTCCAATAGATACTGACTGATGACCTAGTATGTTGTGGCAAGATATATCAGGTAATATTGTCCATGTATTTGTAGCTACATTATATTTTTCAGCTTTATTCATAACCTCATTTCCTCCAGTTTTTATAATATCTCCATTCTCTGTTTTAACTATAGAATGATAAGAGGTCGGAAAATTAGTAGGTGCTTTTTCTGTCCAATTGTTATCCGTATAAAACCATGTCTTATTTGTCGCATAGTAACCTGTTTCCGGAGAATATGCCCGTCCATTCACTTTTAATATATTGTTCCCGATAGATATTAAGGCACTAGCTTGAGTACCCAAAGGAATATTAGCTTTAGTTTCCCAAGTTAGAGTCTGAAGATTATATTTCCAAAAATATGTAGGTTGATTAGCTCCTCCAGCAACATAGAAATTATTACCAAGTTCATCAAAAGTATATCCGAAGTCATAGTTTTCCGCGGGCATTTTTTTATCTGGATACCATGCACCGGGGACTGATTGAGCTTGAGGTTTTTGTGGTTGAGGGGATTGGTCAAAGTTGGCAAAAACTGATTTTGCAGCATCTTCTGAACTAGCAACAGTAGCGGCAATCGCTAATAAACCGAGAGCAACTAAAGCATTTCTTAATGGACGTGGTGTTTGGAAACTGAATTTTCTTGCCCGCAGGGGGACTTCCCGAAATTGGTCGGGCTTATTTTGAGCAGTTTTAGAATCAAAACCAGGATATTCCTGTTTATTCTCGGTCATGGTGGAAACTTAAGCGGCCTTATTATCGTTAGTGCCTAAGTTTGCTTTACAACCCTAATACTATATCAAAAAATTATAGGATAGTCAAACACTATATTTTTTGACACTATTATTATATCACATTTGGCAATAGTCTTGTTATAATACCTCCATGAAATTAAATGCCAAACAGTTAAGAGCCTTAATGGTTGAAGAAGATAATCTTGAAGAGGTTCGCAAACAGGTCCAAGCGCAACGCAAAGATTTATACATTATTTTAGATAACGTTTTAGATACATATAATATAGGTAGCGTTTTTCGATTAGCTGATGGGGTAGGGGCTAAAAAAGTTTTGCTTTGTCGAGGTAGTGAAACTCCCCCAAATCATCGAATTAAGAAAGCTTCTATTAATACTACTGAATGGGTCGATTGGCAGTATTTTGAATCAACAACCACTGCAATTGAGACGTTACGACGCGAAGTTCCAGGAATTCAGGTAGTTGCTGTTGAGCTCACTGACAAAGCGGTTCCTTATGACACGTTTGACTATCACTATCCTGTCGCGGTCATTGTTGGTCACGAAACTGATGGAGTTTCTCAAGATGCTATTGATTTATGTGATGCGACAGTCCAATTACCAATGAATGGTATTAATATTTCCTTAAACGTGATGGTTTCTCTAGCAATAGTACTGTACAAAGTTCTGGAAAAAGCTAAATAATTGGCTAGATGTCAGGACTTTTAAATATCATCTCTCATCGAATAGGACAAATTGATTTTTCAGAGCCGCTGGCTATGTTGGATTTAGTGCTAGCCATTATATTAATGGTTCTTTTGATTATATATATGAAGCGCTATCCATTATTTAGGGTAATTTTAGGAATAGTATTCTTATTAATACTGTCACTAGTATTATTTTTTAGTGGGTTTATAATCACCGCATTGATTATTGGCACTTTAACTAATATCAGCTTATTTGCGCTGCCTTTAATTTTTGCACCCGAGATTAGACATTATTTAGAGAAGATCGGGAGATTTCCTTTTTTGAAAATGCCAATTCTTACTCAGCGCCAAAAAACCGTAGAGTTTATCAGCAATCTAGTAGATGCAGTTTACGAAATGGCTGAGCGAAAAGTAGGGGGGACGATCGTGATTGGCCGTAAAACTGGTTTAGGTCAAACTATTGAAACTGGTGTTGTTCTAAATGCTAATTTTGATCATAAGTTGCTGCAAAATATCTTTTTTCCAAAATCACCTCTCCATGACGGGGCAGTGATTATTCAGCATCAACGTATTTTTGCAGCTGGTTGTTTACTACCTATTAATGGCGATATTAAACTTGATCCGCCTTTTGGTACAAGGCATCGTTCTGGTTTAGCTATTACTAAAGATACCGATGCTGTAGTTATCCTAATCTCCGAACAGCGTGGACATGTCACTTTAGCTGAAAACGGTAAGATGCATATTAATTTAGAGCGTAAAAAATTAAATAAAATGTTAGAAGACCTACTCTAGGTTGACACCTGAGCTCAAACGGTGCTAAAATACCCATTACCTGAATAAAGGTAACTGGAGCAAGTTTCATTATTGAAAAGACTACTCACTAGTTTGGTCATGTGACCACCCGCCAATAGGCGAGGCAATAGCCCTTTAACAACCGAAGATTATAATCCACTCTTCGGTTTTTTCTTGCTTAAAAGTTAAATTTTAACAAGAATTACTTTCGGAAGAGTGGTGGGAAATAGATTCAATTTGTCAAAGTTGAATCAACATTGCAAGAGAATATTCATATTTATATGAAGCTATCTTGTCAATTCCTAAGTCCCCCGGAGCTCATTTGAGCGAAGTGGGACAGAAAAAAACAATGAATTCGCGGAAATTACATTTCCAGCGCATTTTAAGTTAAGGAAAAACTTGAATCCGATTTATCGGATTTTATTTGAGAGTTGGATCCTGGCTCAGGATGAACGCTGGCGGTGTGCCTTAAGCATGCAAGTCGAGCGGCCCGCAAGGGCAGCGGCGGACGGGTGAGTAACGCGTAGGAATTTCCCCTAAAGTA
>CAYTXH010000028.1:0-10487 GCA_964441115.1 uncultured Gammaproteobacteria bacterium
AGAAAAAGGAACGAGTAGTTGATGCTGTATCAGCGACTAAAGCGGCAATAGAAGAAGGTATTGTTATTGGTGGTGAAATGGCGCTTTATCAAGCAAGAGAGATACTGCCAACTGGTGGTGCATCTGGTACAGATAATATTTCACTACTCGATATTAGTAATCGTAATTTTGAGAAAGTAGGCGTTGGTCATAAAATTTTATATCTATCATTGCAAGAACCTCTAAAGAAGTTATTAATGAATGCGTATGGAGATCAAAATTTAGTTACTAATTTAATGTCTTATTTTACTCGTCGCTATGATAGCGTTATATTAGAGGCTGTTTCTAAGACAAAGAGTTTAGTGGATATAAAAGAAGTCGAATTTCCTGAAATAGGACACAATGTTATAACCGGAGAAACCGTTGACAATATGTTTAAACTTGGAATCATTGATCCTGCTAAAGTTACAAGAACAGCATTAGAGAATGCAGTGTCAGTAGCTGCAATGATATTAACTACAGATGTTTTAATTACTGACGCTCCAAAAAAAGATGAACCCGCAATGGCAGGTGGTATGCCTGGTGGGCATATGGATTATTAATTTATTCCGACACTTTTTATAAAGTCTCCAAAATCGTCTGCTAGAAAGTCGCACTAAATTTTCTTATTCACTATTCGGGGATACTGCCCCTTCGGACACAAGGTCCGCATTTCCCTTGATAGTTTGTAAGAAAATTTTTAACGCGCTTGTTTCTAATACAGACACATTTAAAACTTGTTCATTTAGGTATATGGGAAATTTACGCATTTCGAGAAATTATATAGTACTATTTATGTAGATGTCCAAAAAGCACTATCAAGAACCAGCTTCTGAAAAAGAGAAAAAATTCTATGCTAAGTTTTTAGCTGAGGATGAAGAATTGGTTTTAGTGACTGGTTTTAGTCCGGTTTTTTTACGCCAAGGACTAATCCTTTCAATTGGTTTTCCAGGATTCATATATATTATTTTAATAGTGCTAGCGGCGTGGTTATTAAAGATGCGATGGGATATTGCTTTGTTGGTTGGCTTGGGAGTAGCTGTGGTAATGGCGACCTTGCGAATGATTCATACAGATCATGCTAACCGATATTTGCTGACTACTCGTCGCGTGATGATTAAAAAGGGTGTTTTTGCAGTAAAGTTATCAACGGCTTTATATGACAAAATTACTCATATTGAGGTGGAACAAGGGTTTGTTGATCGATTATTCTTAAATCACGGTAAATTAATTATTCATACTGCTGGATCAAATCATGATGAGATTGCTTTAGATAATATTGAAGCTCCAGTTGAATTCAAAAATTTGTTAGAAAGATTAATCAATCGAGAAAGAGAGCAATGGGGCCGACCTGGTGGACCAGTTGTTTCTTTAGAAGGCGAATTAGTAGATTAGAGTTTGATATTAGCAATTACTGGTTTAGCTGGGTCGAGATTTAACTTCACTTGTGGTTGTCCCAAAGTTTTAGTAGTAACTGATAATTTTTCAGTGACAGCAGCTGGAGATGGTGTTTGAGTCGGTTGTGGGGTTGGAGTAGCAGTTGGTTTTGGTGCATTGTTAGTCGAGTTACCGCCAACGAAAGTATTGGTTGGTTGAGTATTGCCCCATGCAGCAGAGATATCAGGTAATTTTGGTAATAATGCAACTGGATTAACAGTTTGATTATCTTTTCTAATTTCTAAGTGGGTGTGAGGTCCGGATGTACGGCCTGTTAAACCAACTTCACCGATGATGCTGTCAGTAGTTACTTCTTGGCCGACTTCAGTGTAGATTTTGCCCATGTGAGCGTAGAGAGAGCGGTAGCCTTTTTCGTGCTCGATCTCAACAACTAAACCTAATCCCCAAAAATTTAATCCTTGGCTAACAACTTTTCCTGGCGCAATTGGATGAATTGGCATGCCTAGACCGCTAGCGATATCAATACCAGGGTGATAGGAAGAAAAATATGTGCTGATATACCCAGGATGAGGTAACTTAAAGTCGAGCTCTGGGGTGATCGAAACTGGTGTTGCTGCCTCTTGTGCTTTTACCACGATAAACTCACCCGCAATAGGGTTAGCTAAAAACAAGCACAAACACAATACCCCTGCTGCAAGTTTATTTACAATAGACTTGGGGGTTAAGAGTGTGGGCAGGAGTGATATTACTCCTGTACTCATAGAGTTCCAAAATGCTTGGAACGTTGTAAATAATACCAAAACAAAGCCCTCTTGTCAAAAAAAGGGCTTTGTTGGTAGTTAAGTTAGGTTGTTTTTTTAGCTGTCACCTTAAGTTTTTTAGGTGGAGCTTTTTTCACTTTTTCAAACTGAACTGTTAGAATTCCATTCTCCAATATACAGGTTGGTTCTTGGTCATCAACAATTCCTTGTGGTAAACGGAATGAATAGTTGAAGCTATTCATCCGTGAGGTCATGAAGTATCGGCGTGCAGCCTTATCTTCTTGACTATCTTCGTGAGCACCAGTGATTCGAACGATACCGTCTTCAACAGTGACGTCGACCTTTTCTTCAGGAATACCTGGTAAAGCAGCTTCAGCAAAAACTGAATCTTCAGTTTCGTAAATATTTAAGCCTTGGCCAGCTACGCGTGATAATCCAGGGACAGTAGGTAAGTCAAAATCATCTTCAAACATGGAAGATAGATTCCATGGGTTCCATCGAATTATTGCCATTTGGGGTATCACCTCCTTATCAATTAGCACTATTCTATCGAGAGTGCTAATTTTTGTCAAGAGATTTTTAAAGATATCTTGTTATAATGACTGTGATGAAAAGACTGGCCCAATTTCTACTGTTAATATTTACTTTCATGAGTGTTGTGGCTCTCGTTTTAAGATATGGATCCGAGCCTGTGGCCAATTTTTTAGGGATTAGAGAACGAGCTGGGATTCGAATTGAGTCCAATCCTCTGGCGACTGTATTAATTAATAATCAAGAAGTTGGTAAAACGCCTTATGATTCTGATCAGTTAGAGATTGGAGAACAACTAATTGAATTAAAAGCAGTGGATGAACAGAATCCGAATCAAGTTTTTCAGTGGAAAGGTAATGTGATATTAAACCCTGGAACGGTGACAGTGGTGAATCGTGATTTATCGGTGATTGATGCTACAGCATCTGGTGAAATTATTTCATTGGAGCCTGGTAAAGGGGCGATAATTATCTCAACTCCTAGCGAGGCTGAAGTAACAATAGATGGCAAAGATGTGGGTAGAACTCCACTCCGGATAGATGAATTAGCGGCTGGTGATCATGTGTTTATTATTGGTAGATCTAATTATTTGAAGCGGAGTATTAAAGCCAGTTTAGTGGAGGGTTTTCGTCTAAATTTGATGGTTGATTTGGCTTTGTCTGAAGCGGATTTAACGAGTATTAATACCGAACCGGTGAATGTAACTCAACAAGTGGTGATTAAAGCCACTCCAACTGGCTTTTTAAGAGTTAGAAGTGAAGCAACTGTTAATTCGACTGAGATAGGAAGATTAAATCCAGGGGCCACTGTAGTGTTATTAGAGGAGTTGCCATCATGGTATCGGATTCGGTTAAACGATGGGAAAGAGGGTTATATTTCGACGACTTATGCGGATAAAAAAACTAATTAAGCTCCAAGTAGATAAATAATTCCGATTGTGACCACTAACCATAAAATAGCACTGAATAATAACGACTTATCAGTTAATAAGACGCGTTCTGGTGATTCGCCTTCTTTTTTTTCGTAAATAACGTATAAATATCGCATGATGCCGTAAATGACAATTGGAACAGTGGCCATTAAATATTTAGCTTGAGTAAATTGAAAATCTAAAAAGCTGAGTAAACCAATGACTTTTGGTTGAGCTACAATTGGTGGTTGAAGAAAAGCAAAAAGCGCATAGGCTAGCCAAGTTGAATTAGCGAACATTGAAGTTAATATATCGAGTAAGTTTTCGGGATAGTGCAAAAGAGTTTCTCTAGTCTTGGAGGCTCGATTCTGCAATAACGTTAATTCTGAACGGCGCTTCCCAATAGCAATGAATAGAGCGAAAGCGGTAATAGTTAATAAAAACCAAACATTTAAGTGCGCTCCAATTGCCCAAACACCAGCATAGATCCGAAGTACAAATCCAGCAGCGATTGTCATGACATCGATGAGAATTATTGATTTGAGAAAGGCTGAATATAAAAGTTGCAAAGCTAAATAACCAGTGGTGGCAAAGAAGAAGGCAGGATTAATATTATAGCTTTGATATAGGGCGATAGTTGTAAAAAGGAGGGCACAGATAACAGCAAAAGGAATAGGAATCGCACCTGAAGCAATAGGCCGGAATTTTTTAAAAGGGTGTTGTCTATCGCGGTCTATATCGAGAATGTCGTTAATTAAATAAGTAGCAGAGCTGGCTAAACAGAATACAAAAAAGGCTTTAGTCGATAAAATAAGTGCTGGTGGATTATCTAAATTTCCTGAGAAAATTAAACCAGCAAAGAGGGCGAAGTTTTTGATCCATTGTCTGGGACGGACTTCTCTTAAAAAGTCCCAAGCAAATTTGGCGATACTATTAGGTGATTGGTTCATGCTTTTTTCTTTGTGTGGTTGGTTGATCGGTACTGTAACCAATATATAACGATTAGGCAAGCAATGCCAAATGTTATCGCAATGATGAATTTAAAAGAACTATTTCCGAAGATAGAAATTAGACCTAAGAAACTACAACTTAGAATATAAAATAGAGAAATTTTGTGATGAGACCAACCTAGATCTAGTAATTTATGGTGCAAATGACCGCGATCTCCCCAGACAGGTGATTTCCCTTCAAGAATTCGTCGGAAAAAAGTGTACATAAAGTCGACAACTGGAATAAGAAGTACTAATAAGGCGGTAGCAATTTTGGCTGAAGTTAAAATCGCTAAGACAGCAATCATAAACCCTAAGATAGTTGAACCGCTAAAACCGGGAAAGATTTTAGCTGGATGCCAATTAAATATTAGGAAAGCTAAAGCAGACCCAGCAGTGATTAAGCTTAATGTAACTAAATGAAATTGATTTGGATCGCCGAGTTGATAAAAGCTATAAGCGACTGAACCAATAGTTAATGCGGCGATAACAATAATTCCTGGCATTTGACCATCAACACCTTTAGACCAATTAATGACATTCATTACCCAAACAATCCAGAAAAAGGCGAAGATATCAGCAATAACAACGATGTTATGTTGCCCGAAGAAATTAATGGGAATGACCCACTGATCTAGGCGGAAAATACCTCCTAAAGGATTGGTGGTATAACTGATGCCCACACCACTAAAAACAACAATAATTGCGGCTAAGAACTGGAGACCGGCTCTAATATATGGACTGAAATTTTGCAGCTTATCATCGATTAGTCCCATGACTAAAAGAATGGTGATTGAGATTAGAATACCGAGAATATGTTTATCCATTGGCACTAACATCAAAATTGAGGTAAAGATTCCTAAATATATTGGTAAACCACCTGCACGGGGGACAACCCTAGTTTGGATATGAGCTGGATGTGGTCGAGATTTTGGATCATCAACAAGACCGTATTTTTTGGCAAACCAAATTGAAAGCGGGGTAGTCAGCAAAGTAACTAATAAACCGGAGACGAAGGCTAAGAGGAGTTGCTCCATAGTTGTAGTTTACCTTATTTGGCTTGAAAAGTCTTAAAAATTATTAAACGAATATTCTGAGAATTTTGACTGCGGTGATAGTCAATATAATACTGCTAGTAATAGTTGTGCCGGCTAATAATCTTTTCAAAACGACTTGAGAATCGTGAAGATGCCAGGTGATAAATAAATTGCTAAGCCAAATTAAAACAATAATAAATGGCATAATAGCGAATTGTGATAACTCACCCATTTGGCTGTCTCCCCAAGGAAGTGCATAGTAGATCGGAATTTGACTGGGTAAGTCGGGATAGTACCAAGCAAAGGCGTTAATGATAATTAAAATGCTAAAAATAGCCGTAAAAGAAGAATAGAAAACATACTTATCTGATTTTTGATAAAAATTGATGACGGGTTTCATAATTAACTCTTAGCAGCGCGGGCTTTGTTAGTGACTCTGAATTTTAGATATCGTCCGAACATTAATGAAGTTTGAGCATCGATGGCTGGCATAGTTGAGATACTGACCATAATGATTGGAAGTAATAGCCATTGAATGTATGACCAAACAGTTTGGAAGAGATTCCAGTTTTTTGGTCGAGGTGGCGAAGTTTTTTCATGGACAAATATTGTTGAAAGTAATCCAAAGAAGGCGATAGTTAACATCCAAGAAGAGATGATAGGTAAGTTAATAGCTAAGACAGATTGATTGTAATTTTGATTAAGTAGTGGCAGGAAAAAGCCAGCAAAGGTAACGAATAAAGCTAACATTCCCCAGCGTAGATATCCCCAAAGAGCAAAGAGTAATTTGTCAGTTTTATCCCAGAAATCGAGATCTTTGCTTTGGAAATAATTGGTGAAAATATATGGAATATGTTCAACGCCATATGCCCAGCGTTTTAATTGTAAATATTGATTTTGGAAAGTCTTAACTAATGTTGTATCTAAAACAGCATCTGCAGTGATTGGTAAGAAGTGGGGTAGTACTTTATAGTCACCTTTGAAATGGAAGTAAGCTTTCCAGAAGAACCCAGAATCGTCGTTAACTTTATCGCCCATCCAAAGTCCAATATCGACTAGTGATTTTAAGTTAATAGACATCGAAGCAAAATTCATATATTTATCAGAGCTGACCATTTCAGATAATTGCCAAAAAGCGGTACCAATAGCGATTAATCGCATTGGAGCAGGTGCTTGCCAATAGTTGTTGTAATACAAGAACACACCAGTATAACTTCGTTTGTCGCGGATTTTAGCTGGAGTTGATAGGTATTTATGTAAAGCTCCGCTTAAGAACTCTTGGTGAATTACAAAGTCAGCATCTAGTGTAGTAGCAATGACATCTTTAGGATCAATATGTTTTTGGTGCAAGCTTTGAAGGATATTGCGTACCATCCAATTTCGGTTACTACCCGGTCCACGCATTTCTCCAGGTTGAAGAATATGAGTGGTAGTAAAGACCCCACCAATTTGAGATTCATATTGTTTAAGGTGTCGTTTAACTTCTTCAGTGATCTCTGGTTTAGCGTGAGATTCAAATCCAATACCTAATAAGATCTTATCTTTTGGATAATTGGAGTTAACAATGGCATCAATAGCTGGTCCAACAATTTCAGCACTTTCGTTATAAGTAGGAATTAAAATTAAGTGATAATAACGGTCCCAATCATTGGGGAAATCTTTTTTAAGATTTTCTAACCATGGTTGTTGTTTAGCATAATTGAGTTTGCGATAACCAATGAGCAAGATGATTGAAAGTCTAAGAGCGCTATATAACCAATAAATGTCAGCGATGATAATCAGATAAGCTAAAGCAAAAGGTAGAGTAAAGGAGAGCCAGATTGGTGAGGTTAGGGCGATCCATGTTAATAGTCCGGGTAAAATTTCTAGGGCTCGATTAATTCCATGTTGGTGTTCAATTGCCCAATTAGTTTCTGCTTTTTTATTAATAATGTAGCGTTGGGATAGTAGATGATGAAAGACTAGACCAAATCCGGCACCAAGTAGCAAGATTCCGATTAAAACATCTAAAGGCGCTGGCAGAATGAAACGTCCTAAAATTAAAGTGGCAAGGGAGATCACTAAAGTGATAACACCAATTAACCCATGGCGTGGGTTTTTATTTAATCGGCTGTACAACTCACTCAAAAAGAAACAGCTGAGTAAGCCTACAACGAACATTGCAATTAGTCGCATAGGCTGATTATACCGTAATTAGAGGTGTCTAGTTAACTGGCAGTCAATAATTGATGAAAATTGGCAGTGGTTTGTTCAATAACTTGTTCTAATGGAACTGATTTGAGCTCAGAAATTAATTGAGCGATCTGTAAGACGCTGGCAGGCTCATTGCGTTGTCCACGAGTTTTTTGGGGAGAGAGGAAGGGACAATCGGTTTCAACGACGATTTTTTCTAATGGAAGTGTTGTGGCTGCATCTCGAAGATACTGATTTTTAGGGTAGGTAATATTGGCAGCAAAAGAGACGAGGAATTTAGAATTAAGAGCTTTTTGAGTAATAGTTTCATCGCCTGAGTAGCAGTGCAAGATGCCGTAATGATCACCAATAATGTTAAAAACTTCAGCCCATGCATTTTCAGTAATTGGATCATTACCATTTCGGCAGTGAATAATTAATGGAAGATTTAATTTTATAGCTAAATTGGTTTGAGCTTGAAGTAGTTGTCGTTGAAGATCTTTGATTTGGTCAATAGTGAGTTTGACTGGATGATCCTCTGATTCTGGGTGAAAGAAGAAATCTAATCCGCATTCTCCAACAGCTATTACCTTTTGAGGGTTATTTTGATAAATTGCTTCAAGCTCAGTGAGTGCTTGGGTTAATTCAGAGGGATCGGCGAACTTCTTTGCTTCGTGTGGATGAATGCCGATAGAAGAATAAACTTTTAGGTTGGGATGAGAAAATTGTGCAGCTTTTTGACTACTGGGAAGATCAACACCGATGGTGACGATAGTATCAACTTGAGCTTGATTAGCTCGGCTGATAACCTCATCTAAATCAGATTGGTATTCATCCCAATATAAATGTGTGTGAGTATCAATTAACATTATTTTAATTCCAGTTTTTCACCTGGTCCGACTATTTTATACTGATCGTCGATTACTGCAACAGCTTGTTGGTCGGTTAAACAGATTAGTTTTCCTTTAAGATTATTTATTTTTTGTTCAATTATAGTTTTATGATCAGGGTTGTAATGGACGAAAGTATCGAAATCTACTAATCCTAAGCCATTCCAGTTATCAAGATTAACTATTGTCGGATCATCCCAACCTTTCCAATTAGCTGTTTCTACTGAATTTCCAACTAAAATTGTTCCAGCACTCAAGCCAATATAAAATTTACCTTGTTTAATTAATTCAGCAACTATTTTATCGAATCCTGAAACTCTAGCCCAATACAATAAGTAGAAAGTATTTCCACCGTTTACGAAAATAACATCTTGTTGGCTAAGAACATCTGATAATTCTTGATGATGTGTTTTCTCAATATCTACTTCAGTTAAAATAAATCCCAGATCTGTTAATTCTTTACGAACATTGTCTACCCAAGACGCATCTTCATCAGCGTTGGTAGCAGTAGGAATGAATGCTACTTTATCGCCTTTAGGGTCTTTACCATAAAACTCTAAAAAGTCAGCGACATTTTCAGAAGGGAGCCCAGCAGAGCTGAGATATAATCTTTTTTTCATTATTTGATTGTATCAGTTGGTGATAACTCTAATATGTCAGTATTAGCAAAATAAGGCGTCAGTAATCCTTCCTTCCAGGTCCAATGATGATAGGCAGCTCGAATCATTTTTCCGATATCACCATGAGCTACGATAACGATATTTTTATTTGGTTGTTCTGTAATAATTTTTTCTAATACTTTTTGACCGCGTTTTAATAAAGTAGGAAAATCTTCGGAACCTTCGCAATCTAAGAAGTAGAGTACCTGTTCAGTTTGGATGGAGTTGGTGCAATATTTTGGGATATCTTTCACTGGTTTTCCAGTTAGTATTCCAAAATCTCGTTCGATTAAATCTGGCTCAACAATTACTTGATCAATTCCTATTTTATCGGCAATGATTTTGGCTGTAGAATAAGCTCTTTTTAATGGTGAAGAATATATCGCATCAATATTTTTGTCTTTAAGTTTCTCGGCGGGGACTAATGCTTGAGTTCGGCCTAATTCTGTTAAATCAGTATCGCGATGCCCATTTAAAATAGAATTAGCATTATCTTGATCTTGGCCATGACGTACTAAATATATAGTCATTAGATTCTTGGGAATAATGGTGTTGAGGCTTTTATTTCACCAGAAAATTGTTTCAAGATTATTTCTGCTGTTTGAGGTAAGAAAGGTTGTAGATTGTAGGCAATTGTTCTAATTTGATTTGCGAGATCTGTTAATGCGCTAACTGCTGCTTCTCCTTCTAACTCCCACGGTTTGGTGTCACTAATTTGTTTATCGGCTTTAGCTATTAACTCCCAGATAATGTTTGAAGCTTCACTAAATAACCATTTCTCGATATTTTGACTAACTTCAGGTAAAAATGACATCTCATTTTCCTCAATGCTGATTTGATTTTTCTCGCACATCTTGGCAGTTCGCGCGACTAAATTACCAATTCCATTGGCTAGTCCTGCTGTGTAATTTTCGTTAAAACGTTCCCAAGTGAAATCATTATCTTCAAAGGTGCTGGCTTCTTTCGAAATCCAATACCGCAAAGCATCTGTTCCGTATTTTTCAACAACTTCATATGGATCGACGACATTGCCGAGGGATTTGCTCATTTTTTGACCATTGCTAACTATAAATCCGTGAATAATGATCTGTTTAGAAGTTGGTAGTTTTGCGGATAAGAGCA
>CAYTXH010000028.1:10497-11926 GCA_964441115.1 uncultured Gammaproteobacteria bacterium
CTGACTGTTGTCTTAAGTTATCTTTGCCGGCAATTTGAACACCTGGCCAAAAACTTTCAAATTTCTCTTTGTTATCTGGCCAGCCTAGGGTAGAAATATAGTTAACTAAAGCATCAAACCAAACATACATAACCTGGTCTTCATCACCTGGTACTGGAACTCCCCATGGCATTTTAGATTTTAGGCGGGAGATACTGAAATCGTTTAAGCCTTCTTCAACAAATTGGGTGATTTCTTTTAGTCGGTAATCAGGTAATACAAAATCGGGCTGAGAATTATATAAATCGAGTAATGGTTGTTGATATTTTGACCAACGGAAAAAATAATTTTCTTCCTCAATTGTTTCAATTTCTAGATTAGGATGAATTGGGCACTTATTGTCAACTAATTCCGAGTCTGTTTTTTCTAATTCACAGCCAACACAATATTTAACTTCGTAATTTTTCTTATATATATCATCATTTGCTAAGCAAAGTTTCCAAAACTCTTGAGCAGCTGATTTATGATTGGTATCTGTGGTCCGAATAAAATTGGTGTAACTTAAATTGAGGGCTTGTTTGAGGTTATCGAATTTTGCTGCATATTCATCAACATAATCTTGAGTTGACTTACCTTGCTCTTCAGCTTTGCGGTGAATTTTTAAACCATGTTCATCAGTTCCAGTATTGAAGATGACTTCATTACCAATTAATCTTTGGTAACGAGCCATAATATCCGCTTCAATAATTTCTTGTGCGAATCCTAAGTGTGGATCAGCATTTACATAAGGTAATGTAGTTGTAATATAAAATTTATTCATCAGTTTCTTTCTTGGATTCCGATCGCTTGATAAAAGGGATTCGGAAGTTAAATTGTTGTCGTCGGAGCTTATTATAAAGCAACGACAGTAGAATTGTTAGAACTAAGGTCCCGAATGCGGTAACGTAATTTAATTCTTTAATTGCTTGTAAAACCAAGATCATCATAATTCCTAACGCTAAGAGAAAACTAATAGCGAATTGTTTAATAAATATATGCCAGAAAAAAGTCATAAAAAGTAATAAGGATAAGAAAAAACCTAAGATCTGAATCGTTGAAGCAGTGGCCCAAGAGCTAGGGGGAGTAGTGATATTAATGAAGGCGACAAATATAACTAAGGTAACTACAGCCCAGATGACATTTTTGGTGGCTCGAAATAGAGTTCTAAATAAACTTTTCACTGATTAATTATACAGTTAAATTATAAATTTTTGGGTTTCGATGTGAGACATTCGACTTTCGGTGTTTTTTTGGATTTGCTGCTTGATTTTGAGTAACTGCTCCACTATATTATTTAGTTACCCTTTTTGATTATGGCAAATTTAACTAACATCATCTGTCCTGAATGTAAAAACTCGATTGCGTTTGATGAAGCATTAACTCATCAACTCCAAGAAGATATCAAATTCAA
>CAYTXH010000029.1:0-11841 GCA_964441115.1 uncultured Gammaproteobacteria bacterium
CTGATTTCAGCTTCATCACGGATACCACCCAAGCTAACTTTGACAAACTTTCGACCTAAAGCTTTAGCAATTGATTTACCAATCGAAGTCTTACCTGTACCTGGAGGACCTGCAAAACATAAGATTGGTCCACGAACTTTACCAGCCAATTTATATACTGCTAAATACTCAACAATTCGTTCTTTAACTTTCTTTAAACCATAATGATCTTCATCTAAAATTTCGTCAGCTTTCTTGAGATCAACTTTATGCTTGGCTGCTGGTTTCCAAGGTAAGTCAGTCAACCACTCTAAATAGTTACGAATATAGCCAGCTTCTGGATTATAAGAAGACATCTTGGATAATCGATTTAACTCTTTGATAGCTTTTTCGCGAACCTCTTTTGGCATAGAAGATTTTCGAATCTTCAAACTAAATTCATTCACTTCTTGGTTTTCTTGATTTTCTCCTAACTCTTCTTCAATCGAGCGCATTTGTTCCCGCAAAATAGCTTCTTTAGTCATTCTAGAGACACGTTCTTGAGTGTGAGAAGAAATCTTTTGAGAAATCTCTAAAATTCTAATTTCTTTAGCTAATAATTCAGAAACTCTCTTTAATCGTTCAATTGCTGAACTGGTTTCCAAAATGTGCTGTTTATCAATCGTTTTGAAATCGATAGATTGAGCAATGGCATTAACTAACTGATTTGGATCATCGTTATAGGACAAAATTGACCAATTTTGAAGAGTATTTGGATCAATCCATGGATTACCAGATAATTCTAAATATCTTTTTAACTGCTCTTTTAATGTTCGGGTTAATGCTTCTGTTTCATCATTTCTTTCAAACAACTCTGGAATTTCTTCAATTTCAGCCTCAAAATAAGGATCATTCTGGATATAACTCTTAATTGCTACTCGGACTAAACCTTCAGCCTGAACTTGATATTCATTTTCAACTTTAACTACTCTTTTAATTAAACAAACAGTTCCAATTTGATATAAATCCTTAGCAGTTGGTTCATCTAATCTCTCATTTTTCTGAGTAACAAAGACAATTAATCTATCAGCACTAAAAGCCGCATCTAAAGCAGCTCGGGATTTAGCTCGGCCACAAATAATGGGTACATTAGCTCCAGGAAAAATAACTGTACCCCGTAGAGGACCAACGGGTAAGACGCTTTTTAATTTAATTGGATTACTGATTTGATCGGATGCCATATTTAAAGTCAGATAATGACTATTTGTGCTCTGAGTTTAACACAAAACTAAGCTCATTACCAATTAGCAGAATACTAGCATGAGTGCTAAATGCTGTCAACTACTAAACGTCACCTTACCATTTATTTTTAAGAAATATGTCAGAAAATGCTGAGAATACCAACACAACATATCATTACTTCCCAAAATATAGTAATTATTATATAGTATAATAACTATATGGATGATTGTGGTGTTTCTAAAACATTAAAAATAATAGGCAGTAAATGGACGATGTTAATCCTCCATCGGCTATTCGAAGGCAAAAAAAGGTTTGGCGAGCTTCAACGCGCGTTGGAAACAATTAGCCCCAAAACTTTATCGCAAAGACTTCAAGAGCTAGAACACGACGGTATTATTACTCGTAAAGTTTTTGCCGAGGTCCCATTACATGTTGAATATATTTTGACAGATAAAGGCCATTCCCTTAAAAAGATCTTCACTGAAATGGGAAAATGGGGAGACAAGAACTAATAAAAAGAAAAAACAGTGATTAATGGGGTAATTTCAAAACAATACCCTAAACGCTATTTTCTAATTACTAAGAACATGAACATCTGGCAAGCATTACCAAAACCAATTTTAATCTTAGCCCCAATGGATGATGTTACTGATGTGGTTTTTCGTCAGATTATTACTGAAGTCGGTAAACCTACTTTATTATTTACCGAGTTTACTAACTGCGATGGATTAAACTCTCCTGGCCGAGAAAAATTATTAACTCGTCTCCGCTATACTCCAGAACAAAAACCCATTATTGCTCAAGTTTGGGGTGCTGATCCAGACACCTATTTTAAATCCGCTCAATTGATCGAAGAAATGGGATTTGATGGTATTGATATCAATCTAGGTTGTCCGCAACGAGATGTTTTAAAACAAGGTTGCTGTGCAGCTCTAATCAATTTTCCGCATCGGGTCAAACAATTAATTGAAGCAGTCAAAGCTGGTGCACCTAACACTCCGCTCAGTATCAAAACCCGGATTGGTGTTAATCAAATAATTACTGAAGACTGGATTGGTTTTTTATTAGAGCAAGATCTAGCTGCTATCACAGTTCATGGACGAACTGCTAAAGAGATGTCCAAAGTTCCAGCTCATTGGGACGAAATCGGTAAAGCAGTTCAACTCAAAAATAGAATCGCTCCGCAAACAATATTAATTGGCAATGGTGATGTTCAATCAGTTGCCGAAGCTCATTCTAAAGTTGAGGAATATGGCGTTGATGGAGTTATGATTGGACGCGGAATTTTTAATAATATTTGGATGTTTAAAACCGATCATCCAGATTATCAGGCCAGCTTACAAGAAAGATTTTCACTACTACTTACACATCTGGATCTTTTTCATCAAACTTGGGGTACAACTCAAAATTTTGCGATTATCCGCAAATTTGTTAAAGCCTATATCAATGGTTTTAATGGTGCAAGTGACATTCGCCAAGATTTAATGACCTGTCAAAGTTACGAAGAATTAAAACAATCAATTCAAACTCATCAAGCAAACTTATCTACTTAAAAAATTTGTGTTAGAATCCATCAATTATGGGCGAAATTATTCATGCGCAAAAACGTTTTAGAGAAACTGATAATTCTATTAGAAGTTGGGAAGAGAACCGTTCTTTTCCTCAAGCTTACATAGCATGTCTTAAAAGCGATATTAGATATTGTCCTTTAACATGTTTGAATCATCGAATCTCTAAATCTGTTGCCAAAGAAACAAGATTTTGGAAATTCCGACAAAAAGCTAATTATGTTAAACAAATACTTACAACTGCCATCAAACTAAAAAAATTTGTACCTTGTCCTCATGGAATATTAACCACTACGGTTATTCGAACTGGAGATTATCTTCCTAAGAATCAATAATCAACACCCGGTTTAGCTAGCCAACCTTTTTCAAAAGCATGTTTTAATTGAGTCATCTCAGTCGCTGTATCAGCTAAAGCAATTAAATTCGGTTTCGCATGATGGCCAGTTAAAACTAAATCTAATCTTACAGGTTTATCCTTAATTAGTTTTTTAACATCTTCAAATTTAACTAACTTAGCAGCAATTGCTCCAACAATCTCATCCGCTATCACTACATCCCATTTATCTGAGAGTGCTTCTTTATATAATAGATCCATGGTTTTTTTAGCCATGGCAACATGTTCTTCAAATTTATGAGTATCATCAAACAATTTCACAAAGCCTAATCCACCTTGAATTAACTTCACGTAAGGGGCCAACATTTTGACACCTTCGACTTCACCAGTGAACCAAGTTTTACCAAATTGCACAATTAAGACTTTTCGCTTATATCCAGCAGCACGTAAAGCTAAACCCAAAGAGGCAGTCGTTTTACCTTTACCCTCACCAGTATAAACAATCACCAAACCATGTTTGGTTTCTTTATACTTTGGCTTAGGCTTAGTAGTTTCTGACATTCCCGCAGTATAGCTAGTTATTATTAAATCGCCAATACACTAGATATTGTGTGATCTTAAGCTTCGGTTGATTGAAAAGATGTTTCTAGCAATATTCGTTCTCTGGCCTTTTTCTCATCATCAATTTTCCTTAACTTACTTCTTCTGCTCGGATCAATTCGGTAATGTCCACCCACTCTCTTTAAATTAGACGGATCAAATAATTGTGGTCTATCATACGTAAATTTACTTTGATAAGCTTCAATATTTTGTCTCATCTGTTCTTGAATCTCTTCAAAACTTGGGTTAGGTAAGCTACAAGATCTAGTCATCTCAACTTTTTGAGACTCATCTGAGAATACCGTTTCACTAGAAACTTCTACTCCAGTTTGACCTATACCACCTAAATTAGTTTGCGGAATTCTAGGTAGAAACCGAGATACAAAACTATTAATGATATTTCCTTTTTGCTCTAAAAATGGCATTAAAAATACCTCCTTTCTCTAAACTATTCTGTTTTTCCGTCGGTAAGTGAAATTATCGGCGTACCGCTAAAGCGGCATCCCTCGAAGACTCGGTAGAAGCTACCTAGAGAAGGGGGTTTGAGCTAAAACATCAGCCAAACTCCGCGCTTCTTAAAAAAGTAACAGAGAATATTTTCCTATAAACGAGGCTAACAGTCAAGAGGATCTATAAATAGATTAGCACTTAGAATAACCACATGAGTAACATTTCTGACAACCTTCTTCGCGGACTAATGTCGCACCACCACATTCAGGACATAAATCGGCATGAGCTGTTTTGTCCATTCCATTAGTCATCTTTGGCATCTCTAATTGTTGATCAACTACAGGAGCTGCAACTGAATCATCAATTAATCCTAAAGGAACCATCTCTGAGCCTGTTTCAACACCAGCTTCACAAACTGCAACTTCTTCAGCCAAAATCTTAGCAACTGCATCGGCCAAGCTCATAACTCGATCTTTTCCGAAACCAACGTGATGAGAACCACCAATACCTCGCAATTGAGCTACTATTCTCTTAGCTGTATCTAATCGATTTCCTTGAGTGTATCGCAATGTCATTGAGATCAACCGACCAATTGCTTCAGCATCTGCACTGGTATGCATTCCACCTTTAGCAATATTAATAAACACTTCAAAAGGTTTATTATTTTCATCTCGATTAACTGTCATAAAAGCTTCTCCCATTGGAGTCATTACTTTATAAGTTCGACCTGGCAACATCATTGGTCTATGTAAAGTTGCACTTGGTTCAGCAGTAATTTCGACTTTAACTTCTGGTTCTTTTTTCTTATCGTCAATATGGCTCAACACACCCATTCGTGAACCATCTCGCATATAAGTCACACCCTTACATCCTAAGTCATAAGCATCCATATACAACTTCTCAACATCTTCAACTGTATGATCATTTGGTGCATTTACTGTTTTGGAAATTGATGAGTCAGTATATTTCTGAATTAAAGCTTGAACTTTAACATGATCATCCGGAGTCAAATCATTTGCTGAGACAAAATAATTTGGGTTTTCTTGATCTGGGTTTGCATCTAACCAAGCTTTGTATAACGGATGATAAATTACGTGCTCACCAATTCGATCTTTCCGAACCATTGCGAAATCGTAAACTGGTTCAATACCTGAAGAAACTCCAGAGATCAAAGAAGTCGTTCCTGTTGGAGCTTGAGTCAAAATAACTGCATTCCTAATACCTTGTTTCTTGATCTTAGCTCGAACACCATCTGACAATTGTTGAATAAAGTGTCCTTGTAAATATTTCTCTGCATCAAACATTGGGAATGAACCTTTTTCAGCTGCTAAATCAGAAGAGACTTCATAAGCAGCATCTCGAATTGTTCGATAAATTTTATCAATCTCATCTAAGCTTTCAGGAGTTCCATAAGGCAATTTCATTTTAATTAAAGCATCGCCTAAGCCCATTGTTCCAATACCAGTTCGGCGAATTTCTTTAGCTTTTTCTTCATTAATATCGTAGAAATAGTAGTTAGCATCAACTACGTTATCCATAAATCGCATCGCAATTCGAACGTCTTTATCTAATCCATCATAATCAAATACACCAGCATCATTAACATAAGCTGATAAATTCATCGCTCCTAAGTTACAAACTGCCCATGCACCTAATGGTTGTTCACCACATGGATTAGTACTTAATAATTTTTCAAAATACCATGTATTACTCCAGGCATTTGATCTCTCTAAGAAATGTAATCCTGGTTCGGCTGAAGTCCATGCTGCTGTACAAATTCTTTTCCAAATATCTCGAGCTTTATGGGTTTCATATACCTTTACTGGCTTACCCATTGCTTCCCAACCATCGATATCACCATCCCACAAAGAATCATATTCTGGATCAGTAGTATCTGGGAATCGAGTTGTCCAATCACCATCATTTTTAACTGCCTGCATAAATTTATCTGACACACAAACTGATAAATTAGCTCCAGGAATCTTAGTTAAATCTTCTTTAACATGAATAAATTCTAAAACATCTGGGTGCCAATCATGAAGCATTAACATCAAAGCACCACGTCGTGAACCACCCTGTTGGATAACATCATGATTTGCAGTTGAGTACAAGGCTGCCCAATTAACTGGACCGGAAGAAGTTCCATTTACTTTTCGAACTCGTGCACCTTTTGGTCGAAGTGATGACAAATTAACACCAACACCACCCGCTCGAGATTGAATCTCCACAGTGTGCATAATATTTTCCATAATTCCTCGTCGTGAGTCTTTTGGAGATGGAATAACATAACAATTAAAGAAAGTTACTTGATAACCAGTACCAGCACCTGACAAAATTCGACCCCCTGGAACAAACTTAAAACCTTCCATTGCTTTGTAAAATTGCTCAGCCCAATATCTCTTTAATTTTGGAGTTTTCTCCATTTCAGCAATACCATTAGCGACGCGAGTCCACATCTGTTCAGGATGTTGTTCGAGTGGCTGACCTGCATCATCTTTATCTGCATATCGATCTAAGAAAACTTTTTGGCGAACACCTTCTAAAGTAGTGGTGGTGGTATTTTCTGGTGTATACCAAGGAGTGAATTTTTTTCCTAAAATTTGCTTACCTGCTTTTGGTCGAATATCTTCATCAGATCGAGTTTCTCGTCTTACTGGTGTAATTTGTTGATTAACTGATTTTGTATATTTTGATTTTTTCATTTTCTAAATTTTAATAAACTGCATTTTTACTGTGAACTTTATCTAAAGTTTCTAATTCTTTAGTAAAATCACCAGTTGTTTGAAACGATCGATAAACCGCTGCAAACCTCAAGTATGCTACTTGATCTAACTTTTTTAACTCACTTAAAACTGCCTGACCTATCATCCGACTTGGTACTTCTTTTTCAGTTTTTAATCGGAACTTAGTTTCGATCTTAGCAACAATATCATCTAATTGATTAAATATTGGTCGCTTAGCAATCGCTTTCTCAATTCCAGATCTCAACTTTTCAGCTGAAAATACTTGCCTAGTCCCATCCCTTTTTACAACCATCAATTCGATTCCTGCAACTCGTTCGTAAGTAGTAAAACGCTTATGACATTTTAAGCATTCTCTTCTTCGACGAATTTCCCCGGTCGAATTAACCTCTCGTTTATCAACTACCTTGCTTGCAGTTGTACCGCAATAGCAACACTTCATACAATATATTGGGCAAGCATCTTTTTACCAACTCAACATACCTAAGATAACACATTGGTTCTATGGACTGTCAACATACAATATATTGGACCACTGACAGTTTTTAAGGACTCGTGTAATTTCTCACAAGTCTAAAAAAATCACTAATAATTTGCTAGCTTGTAGTTCAAAAAAAACCTGCTAAAATCTTGGCGGTAGCATTAAGATGTCATATATAGAAAAGCCAGCAATTTCTCCTCTAATTAAAGAAATCTACCAAACTCCAATCGAACAAATAATTGATCGACTTAATACTCCAAGATATCAAATTGATACCAAACGTCGTAAAAACTCTTGGGCAGTTTCTGATGCTGCCTTTGGAGATGCCGGCAAAGGATCTATCGCAGATTTAATTAACGAAACTTTTTCAACAAAACGTCATCCGATTGTTTCAGTCCGATATAACGGCGGTGGAAACGCTGGTCACGATATTACTAAAACAGATGGTCGCCAAGTCACAACTCACCACTTACCTGTCGCTATTAGTACTGGAGGAGGAACCGCTATGATCGCGCGGACATGTGCTATTCAAGCAATCGATATAGTTAATGAATATAATTTTTTAAGAGAAGAATATGGCAATCAATTACCCGGCCGATTAAAAATTGATCCATTAACTCTTGTTGGGACTCCTCTTCACAAAGCCATGGAAAGTATAATTAAAACCTGGCATCAATCCTCGAGCGGAAAAACAGAAGGCAACGGTGGTCAAGGAGCTACCGGAAATGGTATTAGCGTCATCTATGCAGATAAGCTTTTGCGGCAACATTTAACATTACGAGATTTATTAGATCAAGATTGGCAAACAAAGTTTGCAGATCAGTATCGTTTATATACCAGCCAAATAGATGGGATCAGGCGTAATAAACCGCAGTTAGAAATTCCCCATCTGTCAGAAATATCAATTTGGGAATTCAATGGTCATGGCCGGGATAGACGACAGGTTGGAACTTTAGATCAGTATTTAGAACAATTAGCAGACGCGAAAAGAACACTTAAGTCGTTAGAAGACAAAGACTGGCGAGAGTTTCTGCGTAATAGTTGGCATGACACCCGAACACCAATAACCTTTGAAGGAGCTCAAGGTCCTGGTCTAGCACCTTGGACTGGAATTGACCCAGATATTACCGCCAGCCAATCAACTGCGGCCACTATTCTAGATGCCACATATGGAATTGCTAGTGCTCAGGAAGTTCATCAACATTATGGAGTTTTAAAAACTTATATATCCTCTGTTGGCAGTCGCAGATTACCCCTAATTCATAATGCAAATATTGACGATTTATTCTCTTGGATTCAAGAAACATTTTCTGAAAAAGGTAAAACCACCGGCAGAACAAGAGACATCTATCCTTTAGAATTTGGCATGCTCAATTATTTTCGACGTGCTGATGGTTACCGACAAATCGCCCTGACTCATTTAGATGCTTCCCACCCTGAGATGCCGATTCCAGTTATTACTCATTTAACAGATCGCCAACAAAATCCTGCTGAATATTATCCTGATCAAAGACTTCTAAATCAAACAATAGCGCATGTTGAAACTCTCCCCAGCTGGGATGGGTCAAAAGTTAGCCAAGCTAAAGAGATTGATGAATTACCAGATAATGCTATCCGTTTTATATATTTAGTGGAACAAGCATTAGGAGCACCTGTCACAGTTATCAAAACAGGTCCAAAATTTGATGATGCCTTCTTCAATCATCAATAAATTCTTTGAATATACTTGCAGATTAATTAACTAATTTTTATTTCGGAGTATCTTGAACAGTCACTTTATTCATCACATCACCTTTAGTAATTTTACTTACCACATCCATACCTTTAATCACTTTACCAAAAATAGTATAAAGTTTCGGTAAACTTGGATTATCTTCTAACATAATAAAAAACTGACTTCCATTGGTATTGGGACCCGAATTAGCCATAGCAACTATACCTTTATCATAATCTCTTTTAACTGGCTCATCTTCAAATGTATATCCTGGACCACCAGTCCCATTGCCCAAAGGATCCCCTCCCTGAATCACAAAGCCTGGTTCAACTCGATGAAAAATCAAACCATTATAAAATTCATTTTGAGCTAAGAAAATAAAATTAGAAGCCGCTTTGGGAGCTTCAGGATAAATTTCAAAAACAATTTCGCCCTTATCTGTTTGAATAACTATCTGCTTATTTTCTAATAGCTCTTTTTGAGAAGCTCCTGGAAAACTAGAAAATAATCTTTTTTGAGGCATTTGTCGCATCGGTGTTGCTGTTGGTTGCGCTACCATTCCCTGTTGATTAGCAACCGGTTTTTGAGGATTAGTAGTTGGCACCCCTAGTTTACTAAAATTAATTTCATCTGTCGATTTTTGATCATCTGCAATATCACTAACAATAGATTCTGTATCTCGTGCTCTCATTGACGCATCTGATCCTTTGGATAAATTAGTTACTACTACTGCAATAGTAGCTACAACCATAATAACTACGAATATAACAACAAATGCTTTTTGGTCCACGCCAGGATTATACAACAAAATTTATTCAATTGAAGAGACTATTTATTTGTGAACTGTTGCCACCATCTTAATAATCTGTACCACAACTCAGGATGTGCTGGAATCAACTCCACTTTTAGTGGCTGGTTAACTTTAGATTTATCAATAGTTATCAATTCAGTATAATAACCATCTTTTTCTAAAATTATCTTTTGCTGATTAACAACGGGAATTTTGAAATTACCGTTATCAGATAATATCGTTCGATGATTATCGCTAATTTTAACCTTATCGATAGGCCTACCTAATTGATCAACAACTTGTCCTTCAACTAAAGAGGGACGGAAAAAATTAGTTAGCTCAGTAACTGCCGATCGACTAGAATAGTCAGGATTCCATAATGCTGTCGAGCCATCTTGGTTTACCCAATAATTTAAACCTAAAAATCCAGGAGTATCTACTAATAAAGTTAATGCCTCTCTAATCCATGCAGCTTGTTGCGACTGAGTCATTTCCCCATGTAAATCTAATATCGGTGCCCCAAATTCTCCCAAAAAAACAGCCGCACCAGTATTAGCTCTTAATTCTTTAACATCAGCAACTAACTGCTTTGCATCTTTAACATAATGATCAATTGAAATCACACCACCTATTGCTTGCGCTGTTTTTCGATCCATTACTAATTTAGCAACATCATAGTTCATCGATAACCAATTAGTAGTCACATTTTTTTTAATTTGTTTAAATGCTTTACTTGTTTCATTAGTTTCATCAATTAAGAATTTTCGATACTCCTCAACTTTACCAGTCATTCTTGGATCACCAGCAACTCCGTTCTCACATTCAGGACAAGCAGTAAAACTATCTCCATCTTCAAATAATTCGGGGTTATCTAGAATAAACTTTCGACTCTTCTCAATATGTTCAGCAAAAGTCATTTTTCTCGGGTGATCAAACCATCCCTCCCAACCAGACCAATTACCTCTAAACCAAACCTTTAAATCATATTTCCGCGCTGCTTTTACCCACCGACGTAAATAAGGAAGAAATTCTTCATCATAAGGAGTCGCAATTCCAATAAAATTAGCACCGGTCTCAGCAATCAACTTAACTTGTTGATCAATATCTTTATCATAAGTTTCATCTACGAGTTTCTCTCTAGCTAAGTCACGAGAATGCTTCATAGTATCTACAGATTGAACTTGCCACCAATTCACCGAACTAGCAGCCGACACTTGTAGCGGAAAAAAATGTTGCATTACAACAGTTATAACTAATATTAGACAAAGAATTCTTAACATAAACAGATTAATTATTTTTGTTTTGATAATACTGGTTCAGTTATCAAATTTGGCAAAAACTCCGGTTTTAATTGATAAACATCAGCAAACGGATAGGCTGCTACTTTATCATATTTTTCTAAATTGGCAAATTCGTTAACTGTACGCCAGGTTAAATCATTATTATCATATGTCCTTACTACAATCCATCGAGCCCATCTATCAGGTGTAGTAACTGCACTCTTCCAATAATCACCTGTTCCCTCATGAATGAACCGTTTCATAGGTAATCCAGATGAGAAAATAATCGCATCATGAGATGCAGCAGAGATTAAAATAAATCCAGGTTGATTAGTTGCATTATCCTTTAACCAACCACTAACCTCACTTACATTTTTCTGACTAGATCCAACTCTTGCATCATCAATAGTTACTGCATCTTCACCACTAAATGTAAAGAAAGTAACCAAAGCAATTAAACCAATTAATAACATTCTTAAACTACTTAATCGATCAATTAAAATACCGATAAAAATCGCAATCGAAGGTGCTAACATAATTCCATAACGAGCATTAAACCAAGTATTTCCAGATAATCCTTGGATAAATAAAACCGAATGTCCGAAATACAAAGCAATAATATTAAAGATAAATGGCGCAATCAAACTTAAGCTAGCAATTTTCAAACCAATTGATAATTTCTT
>CAYTXH010000030.1:0-8044 GCA_964441115.1 uncultured Gammaproteobacteria bacterium
ATAAAGATGTGACATTTGCCGGAAAAATAGCGACTCGGGCCTCTGATATGTTGAATTGGGTAATTCGACATCATGGATGGTCATCGATTGCTCCAGGTAAAGCTACAAATAATCCAGACATATCTAAAAACTATGATCCAGCTAGAGAAATTGGTGGTGATAATTTACCGGCTAATCCATTTGCACCGGTTTGGATCGGAGTTCGGAATGTAGTTTTCTCAGTCTTAGTACTATTTGTTTTTGCAGCAGCGGTAATAATTATTATCAGTCGAGGTCAAAGTTTAACAATTAAAAAGTTTGCTCCATGGTTTATTTTAACTTTATTATTAATTTTCTTATCGTTTAGTTTAATTCAATTTTTGTATCAGATTGTTGATATATTCCAAGGATTTTTCTTATTGAATAATCGGCCGCAAGGACCGATTTCGTCTCAAGATTTATTGAGTATTTCATTTGATTACAACAATTTTGAAGGATTTAGAAAAGCTGGAATTAAATATGATGAATCTGCATTTATTTCGCTGTTATTAGTTTGGATGACAGCTATTACTTATTATGTAATGTTTGGGGTATTAATAATTAGAAAAATTATTCTCTGGTTGTTTATTATTTTATCGCCTGTTTATCCAGTTTTATTTTTGTTTAAACCGTTACGAAATACCGCTAAAGTTTGGACTGGTGAATTTTTCCGATGGTTATTATATGCGCCTTTATTTTCTATTTTGTTAGCAGGTTTAGTAACCATCTGGAGTCTCTGGTCCCCAGCGGCGCCAGTTAATTTATTACAAGAACCGTTTCAAGCAGCGGAAGGTCAACAAGCTTCGTTTGTGGGGTTACCATGTGGAGATCAAATTAATGGTTTGAATGGACAGAGTCCAGAAAATTCAGATAGCTCATATTATCCAACTTCAATTAATATTTTATTAGGCGGGCCATGTCAGGTTATTTCTGAAGCCAATAGTGTTAATGTGCCATCAGCATTTATTGAATATGTGATTGCTTTATTAATGTTATGGATGGTAATTATTTTGCCTTTTGTTTTATTAAAAATATTCTTGGATTACTATCATAATTTTTCATTTACTGATAGCAATATGATTAAATATTTGGCCAAAGCGCCGGGTCCTTTATTAGATCGTTATCGTTCAATTAACAGACCAAGTGGTTCGCCGTCACCAACTAGTGGTGCTCCAGCGGGAAAAGCGATGTCGCTACCAACATTTGATAAATTAACCGGAGCTGAAGCCACAAACCTAAATAGTGAAAATCAATCAGCTTTTGATGGCGAATTAGCTCAAGCATTATCACAAAACTTAAGTCAGGTAGGAAATCGAACGAATCAATCGACTCAACAGAATAATTCTCAAGTGACTAATAATTATAGTCAGACTAGTGATAGCTCAGGCACTCCAATGCAGGTTGAATCAAGTAATTATCAGCGTGGTGCTGATTTTAGTCAAAGAGAGCAAGATATCAATGTAACTGTTAATCAAGAAAATCAGATTACTAGTTCTATCGAAAGTATCTTCTCTTCAGCTCCAAGTTTAACTAATACTGCTGGAACTCAACAAACTAATCAGATCTTGCAATTAACTAATTTGGCGATTCCAACAATGGCTGATATTGCTAAATTAGAGGCAGCTTTGATGTCACATAAAGCTCCAGAGAGAACCCATCAGATCTATCAGGTTTTGGCTAATATTGGTGGACAGATTGAAAATACTTCACCGGTTGAGCAACAACAAATTTCTCAAGTTAGACAACAAATCGATCAAGCAGCGACAGCTGGTAATCCAGTAGCTTCAGCGATTTTGACTGCTGCTGAACCAGCAGTTCAAGTTGCTCAAGCTGATAAACAACAAGTAGCAGTAGCACCTGGTCAACCAGTACCAACTGCTGAAGTTAAAGTGGAATTGACTAAGCCAGTAGTCTTGCCACAGCATAATGCTGTTCAAACTGTGAACTTAAGTGATTATGAAGATGTTCGAAAAACTTGGGTTGAGAATTACCGAAACTTGGAGACACCAGGACAATATGAAACTAAAGTTGAATGGTTGAATCATGAAAATCAACAAATTGATCAAGTTACAAATTACTTAAGTTCCCAAGATTCAAACCAGGTTCGACAAGGTCAATCTATGGTTTCTAGAATTTTACCATTCTTATTACTGGGAGGTTTCTCTCAAGCAGAGATCGTAGCTTATCTAAAAGCTAAACAAGCAGCAGTTAAACAAATTTTAGAGGAAGATCGAGCAAAGGCTGAAGATGATCGAGAATTAGTAGATAGAGCTTCAGGTGGTATAGCCCAACAAAAATCGATGGAGATGTCGGCTGAGATTGATAGAAATAATTAATAGTTATCCCAAATGATAAAGTTTAGAATATTTGTTTTCTAAGTATCTTAAGAAGTATTCAGAATTTAGAGACTCGCCAGTGACTTGTTGAACGAGTTGTTTTGGATAGATTAAAGCACCGTGTTGATGAATATTGGTTCTAAGCCATGAGAGAATAGTTCCTAATTGTCCATTAGAGATTGAGTGATCAACATCGATTTCAGTTGCCATTTTGGCGGTAAATTGAGAGGCATAGAGATTGCCTAAAGTGTAAGTTGGAAAGTAACCGATGCTGCCATAAGACCAGTGAACATCCTGAAGTACTCCGATGCGATTGCTGCGAGGAGTTATTCCTAAGTATTTTTGCATTTTCTCTTTCCAAGCATCAGGTAAATCGTTGGGTTGAATCTTTCCATTGATCATGTCGTTTTCAATTTCAAAACGAAGGGCAATGTGCAAATTATAAGTAACTTCATCGGCTTCGACTCGAATATAGCTTGGATTAACTCGGTTGAGTAATAAGGCTAGAGTTTGACTATCTACTGATGATAGCGAATCAGGAAAGAGCGTTTTAAAAATTGGTTCTAAGAATTCTAAAAAGAGTGGGTTTCGGCCGATGATATTTTCCCAGAATCGGGATTGAGATTCGTGAATTCCTAAGGAAACACCACCTTCTAGCGGGGTGTGATAATAATCTGGATTAACTCCTAATTCGTATAAAGCATGACCTGTTTCGTGAATAGTGCTAGTGTAAGATTCTCGCCAATCATGAATGTTGTAGCGGGTAGTGATTCGGACATCGTTTTGACCTAAGGTAGTGGTAAAGGGATGACTTGAGGTATCGAGTCTTCCGCGATCAGGTAAATAATCCATTAGTTTCATAATGTATTGAGACAGCTTTTCTTGATCGGCGAGTGGATAGATATTTTTTTCATCAATTAAATTATTTGGAAATTGACGATAATTTTTGGAAGTCTGAATTTGTTTTAGTAATTTAGTTAAACGAGGTTGAAGGTTTTTAAAGATTTGTTGGCAATCTTGAGTAGTTAGATCTGGTTCGTAAAGATTGAGTAGCGCATCATATGGATTCTTTTTATAACCGAGATGATTGGCGATGATCTGGGTTAGTTTAATAATCTTTTTTAGGTGAGGGAGAAATTCATTGAATTTATTATTTCTACGAGCTGTTTGCCAAGCCATAAAAGCTTCGGATGTAGTTTTAGAATGTTCAATGATGATCTCTTTAGGAACTTGAAAATAAAGTTGACCAGCTCTTTTTAAATTGCGAACAACAGCTTTTTCGGTATCAGTTAATTTATTTTCTTCAACTTTTTTGATTAGTTGTTGGAATTTTGGATCTTGCCATTTTTCAGTTACTAATTCAGTTAAAAGAGCGCTTTGACTAGCGCGTTCCTCACCTGCTCCAGAGGGTAAGTTTACATTTTGATCCCAACCCAAAGTAGCATTAATTTTATCTAATTGAGAGATAGTTTGATATTGATCGAGGATTTGCTTCAAAACTGGATTCTTGGTTTTCATCTGAGGCTTAGTATATCACTTGGTTAATTATTCCAATAGTCAATTCTTGACTTCGGGTATATTTCGGGTGTAAGGTAGGGGTATGATTCAAAAAATTAATGAACCAGTTTCTGTTGGGTTTCGTTTTGATCATAAGTTATTAAAGATTATTCCGGAGAGAGTTAGATGGCGACAACGTGAATATCAGGTGACTCAGTTGGGATTGCATCATCATTATCGAACTGGTCGAACTTTGTATCATGTTTTTTCAGTGATGGCAGAAAATTTATTTATGCGGTTAGTTTTAAATACCGATAATTTATTTTGGCGATTGGAGGAGATCACTGATGGCTCAACAAACTAGCTTAATTAATTTGCCGTTTAATCCGGCTGCTTCTTATAAATTGCATATTGATTTGAACTCTTGTTTTGCCAGTGTTGAACAGCAGGCGAATCCTTTATTACGAGGCAAACCGTTGGCAGTAGCGGCTTATGCTAGTAATTGGGGATGTATCTTAGCTCCTTCTATTGAGGCCAAAAGATGGGGGATAAAAACTGGGATGAGAGTTAAAGATGCTCGAGTGATCTGCCCGCAGTTATTGGTGTTGTCACCAGATCCTTGGAAATATCGGATTGTTCATTTGCGATTGAATAAATTATTGAGTCGCTATTCTGATGTAGTTGTTCCAAAATCGATTGATGAGTTTGTGGTAGATTTTAAATTTTCACCGTACAAAAATAAGGGGTTATTAGCAGTTGGAAAACAGATCAAAGAGCGGATTAGAAAAGAGATCGGTGATTGGTTAACAGTCTCCATTGGTATTGCGCCGAATCGATTTTTGGCTAAAACTGGAGCTGGTTTACATAAACCAAATGGTTTAGACGAGATTAATCAATTTAATTATCAAGAGATTTTTAAACAGCTGAAACTGACTGATTTATGTGGAATTGCTGATAAGAATGAACGGCGTTTGAACCGATTAGGAATTTATAATGTTTGGGATTTTTATCAGGCACCGATTTGGAAATTGAAAGCGGCTTTTGAATCGGTTAATGGCTATTATTGGTATTTGAGGTTAAGGGGTTTTGAAATTGATGATATTGATTTTGGCAGAAAGAGTTTTGGTAATTCATTTGCGTTACCTCCAGAGTTAGATACTGTTGAAAGTTTGATTCCGGTGATGTTGAAACTGACCGAGAAGATGGGAGCCAGGGTACGACAAGGTGGATATAAAGCTGGAGGAGTTCATTTGAGTTTATCATTTAGAGATGGTCGACATTGGGGACACGGAGTAACTTTGGGACGAGAGATTTTTGACTCGAGAGATATCTTTCAAGAATTGGTGAAAGTGCTGTCACAGTGTCCAGTTAAAAAGCCTGTTCGAGTAGTGGCAGTGACTTGTTTTGATCTACAGCCAGCGGGGCCGACGCAATTGGAGCTATTTAAAAATGTAGCTAAGCAAGAAGATGTGGTTAAAGCAATGGATTCAGTTAATCAGAAGTGGGGTTCATTTGTGGTGTCGCCAGCGAAGATGATGAGTGCTAAAGAGTTGGTTCAAGATCGAATTGCCTTTGGAAATGTTAAAGAATTAGAAGATTTTGCTAAGCGCTATCAGGTGATTATTTAGAGCTAAGCGGATAGTTCTTCGATGTACTGTATGGCTCTTTTAGTTTTACCTTGACTAAATAATCCACGGAAAGTTATTGAATTCGCTACTTCAGGTTCAAGTGGATGATCAAAATATTTTTGAGTATATTGGATTGAACCAGTGAGCTCTAGTAAAAAGCTGGTGACTTGTGATAAATGACGAAGGGCAAGAGGTGGTCGTCCACGGCGGGTTCGTGTTAAGAAACCGTTTAATTCGAGTTCGCTTTTGTTCAGCACAGTTGCCATTTCGCTTTGGGCTAATCCTAAAACATGGGAACAGATTTCTAATTGATCGGGTACTGCATAGTCTAAGATTTCACTAGCTAAAATCGAACCATATTTAGGTAGGGTTATTAATCCTTCAGTTTCACTTTCCATTGGTCAGAATTTTAGTTAAATGAGAGTTAGATGTCAATTTATTTCGGATTAAATTTTAAGGCACAAGAGTTGATGCAGTAGCGTTGGCCAGTTTTATCTGCTGGACCATCGGGAAAGAGATGACCAAGGTGACCGCCACATTTAGCACAATTGACTTCAGTTCGATGCATTCCATGGCTAAAATCATCGTGTAATTCAATATTTTCATTATTAGCGACATCATAAAAACTAGGCCAGCCAGATCCTGAATCAAATTTAGTTTCTGAAGAAAACAAAACATTGCCACAGGCAGCGCAGGTAAACATGCCATTATCATGAAGATTAACATATTCTCCAGTAAATGGGGCTTCAGTGCCTTTTTGGCGGAGGATTTGATATTGTTGAGGAGTTAATTGTTCTTGCCACTCGGTATCGGTTTTTTGGATTTTATCTGACATAGATTTATTATCTCATGCTAGTCAAATATTGCTTTATAGCCACAAATATTGACAATAATTAGCAATCTGAAACTTTAGTGCCTTTGGCTTTACAAAAATTAGCCGTTGATCGTAAAAAGTTAGCAGATCAAGTAGATGATCAATTGATGAAACTGGCTCAGGTTAGTAGTAATGATCAAGTATATGCTTCACCTGAGTTAATAAAAGTTTTAGAAAGGTCAGCTGATGTAGCTAAATCAATGGATGATAGCTTTGTCTCTACTGAACATTTACTGCAAGCGTTAGTTGATGAAAAAACCTTAGTAAAACATATTTTGGAAGCAGCTGGTATTGAGTCAAATCAATTGAAAGATGTAATCAAACAATTACGTGGATCCACTAAAGTAACTGATGAATCTCCGGAAAATAAATATCAGGCATTAGAAAAATATGCAGTCGACTTAACAGCTAAAGCAATTGAAGGCAAATTAGATCCAGTGATTGGTCGTGATGAAGAGATTAGACGGGTGATGCAGGTCTTATCGCGCAGAACTAAAAATAACCCAGTTTTAATTGGTGAACCGGGGGTTGGTAAGACAGCGATTGTCGAAGGCTTAGCTCAAAGAATTATTGCAGGTGATGTCCCAGATACTTTAAAAAATAAAAAATTAATGTCGCTGGATTTAGGAGCTATGGTAGCGGGCGCAAAATTTCGAGGTGAGTTTGAAGATCGGTTGAAGGCAGTATTAAAAGAAATTACAGAAAGAGGAGATGTGATCACTTTTATTGATGAGTTGCACACAGTGGTTGGCGCTGGGGCTGGAGAAGGAGCGATGGATGCATCAAATATGCTTAAACCAATGTTAGCTCGAGGAGAGTTGCGGACAATTGGAGCGACTACTCTCAAGGAATACCGTGAATATATCGAGAAAGATGCGGCATTAGAGCGTCGTTTTCAACAGGTGTTAGTTGACGAACCTTCAGTGGAAGATGCGATTGCGATTTTACGAGGATTGAAGGAGCGTTATGAGATTCACCATGGAGTACGGATTACAGATGCGGCGATTATTGCTGCTGCGACATTATCGCATCGGTATATATCGGGTCGATTTTTACCTGATAAAGCCGTTGATTTGGTAGATGAGGCAGCATCCAGTTTAAAAATGCAGGTCGAAAGTTCACCAGTAGAATTAGATCAATTAAAGCGTCGAATTATTCAGTTAGAAGTAGAAAAACAAGCATTAAAAAATGAGAAAGATGAGAAAAGTAAACAACGTTTAGCTGAATTAGATCAAGAATTAGCCAACTTAAAAGAGCAGTCCACAGCATTGGAAGCTAGATGGCAAGAAGAGAAACAATTGATCGATTCGTTGCGTCAGAACAATGAAGTGTTGGAAAGATTAAAATTAGATTTAGAAAGAGCTGGTCGAGATAGTGATTTGGAAACGGCAGCTCGGATTCAGTATGGTGAAATTCCTACTATCTCTAAACAAATTGAAGATATCGAACGGAAGATAAAAGAGCGTGATGGTGGATTATTGCGCGAGGAAGTAACAGAAGAGGATATTGCTAGTGTAGTAGGTCGATGGACGGGAATCCCTGTTAGTCGGCTAATGGAGTCAGAAACACAAAAGTTAGCTCATTTAGAAGATGAATTGCATCAACGAGTAATTTCTCAGCAGGCAGCCGTAAAAGCAGTGGCGGCGGCAATTCGTCGATCCAGAGCTGGAATTGCTGATCCAAATAGCCCA
>CAYTXH010000030.1:8054-11146 GCA_964441115.1 uncultured Gammaproteobacteria bacterium
TTTTAGGACCAACTGGAGTAGGAAAAACTGAATTAGCCAAGGCTTTAGCAGAGCAGTTATTCAACGATGAATCTAGTTTGGTTAGGATTGATATGTCAGAGTATATGGAATCTCATTCTGTGGCTAGATTAATTGGATCTCCACCCGGATATGTTGGGTTTGATGAAGGAGGGCAATTAACAGAAGCGATCAGACGAAAACCTTATTCAGTAGTGTTGTTTGATGAAGTAGAAAAAGCACATCCCGATGTTTTTAATATTTTATTACAAGTTTTAGATGATGGTAGATTAACTGACGGGCGAGGCAGAACAGTTGATTTTCGAAATACGATAATTATTTTAACTTCCAATTTAGGGTCTCATGTTATCCAAGAAGCGGCTGAGAAAAAAGCAGATCCGACTGAAAATGAATGGCAAAAAGTGATCGCTGGAGTGATGGAAATAGTTCGGCATAGTTTTCGGCCGGAGTTTTTGAACCGTTTAGATGAAATTATTGTCTTTAAAAACTTATCAGCTAGAGATTTAATAGAAATTGTTGATTTGCAATTGGAAAAATTAGTTCATAGATTAAAGGAACGGGATATAATTTTGAAAATATCTGATCAAGTTAAAGATTTATTAGTTGAAAAAGGTTATGACCCAATTTATGGGGCGCGACCATTGAAGCGAGCGATTCAAGAATTAATTATTGATGAATTGGCAATGCAGATTATTGAAGGTCAGATCAAATCGGGACAGAGTGTAGAATTAGTTTTAGATAATAAGCAGATAAAGACTAAATTAGTTTAGCTTTACCAAAAGCCCCAGTCGTCGGAACCACCTGAAATTTCATCAATTGCACTTTCTGCTGTGCCGATGTAATCGTCTAAACTGCCATCATTGTGTTGATCGCCTGGTCCATCTTGGTCATTACAATCTTGAATATAGCAACCACGAGTATCTTCGGATTTTCGATCACCTGAATCAGTTCGACACATTTGACCATTTCCTTGAGGAGAAGGATTATTACAGGTGCGTCGTTGCCAACCTTCACCACAGCTAGCACTACAGTGCGACCAATCAGACCAACCTCCATCAACATTGCCAGAATTACCACTAGATTGGCAGGCTTGAGTATTGCAGCTTTGGAAATTGAATCCAGAACACCATTGGCCACCGTCACGGGGTTCGGGATTATTACAACTTCGAGTTTGGATTCCGCCACCACAAGTGACTGAGCAGGCACCAAACTCACTCCAGCCTCCATTTACTGGGTTTGGTTCAGGAACAGGGACAGGACAGGCTTGAGTGTTACATTCTTGAACATTGGTGCCTTCACAAGCTGATCCGCCGTTAAGTGGAGATGGATTATTGCAAGTTCGGTATTGAACACCTCCGCCACAGGAGGCAGAGCAGGCACCAAACTCACTCCATCCACCGTTGATTGGACATAAATGGGTGTTACAAGCTTGAACAGCTGGTCCTTGGCATTCTGCGCCACCATTTTGAGGAGCGGTACAGGTACGAGTTTGTGTTCCTCGACCGCAAGCGGCGGAACAGGCTGACCATTCTGACCATTTACCATCAACTGGACATGCTTGATTATTACAGGATCGAGTTGATTCACCAACGCATTGTAATCCACCATTTTTAGCTTCTGGACGATTACAGGAACGAGTTTGGATACCACCACCACAGCTGGCAGAGCAAGATCCCCAATCACTCCAGCCACCATTTTGAGGTAAGTCATCGACTATTTGATAGGCATTTGGGACAGCTGGATTTGGATTAATTAATTTATTTGTTAAAGTTTGTTGTAGACATTGTAATGTTGATTGGGATTCACTAGGTTTACAGCCACCACCACCTAAAATCATGGCGGCTAACCCACTTATAATTGGAGCAGATTGTGAAGTGCCGGATTTATTAAGATAATTTGAGTCTAGACCTGTAGAGTAAATATGATCACCTGGTGCATAAACATCAACGTAAGAATTATGATTTGACCATTTAGGAATTTGGTATTGGGAATTAACTGCACCAACTGCAATTAATCCTGTTTTATCATAAGCGGCAGGGTAAACTGCTTCTTGATTCTCGTTATTTCCAGCAGCAGCTACAAATAAAATATTTTTAGCTAAAGCTTGATCAATAGCTTCTTCTAAACGCTGAGAATTATAAGGACTAAAACTGCTGCTATTAATAGCACCGCTAAAATTAATTATTTGAACATTACTGTTGGTGGCATAATTAATAGCGGCAATTAAGTTGCTAATACTTCCTCTCCCTTCATCGCTGATAGCTTTGATACTGATAATATTGGCGTTTTTAGCGACCCCAAATTGTTGAGAATTCATAATTGAATTAATAATCCCAGCTACGTGAGTTCCATGATCATTGTTTGTAGTGGTAGTTTCTTCAGTACAGGATCCTGATAGACAATCGATTGATTTAGTAACAATAGATTTTAGACTTGGATGTATTTTGTTAACCCCACTATCAATGACTGCAATATTAATTGGTTGAGGGCGGCTAGATAAACTATCCCATGCGCCAGTGCCAAGATTTGAACTTTTGATTCGAGTCATAATCAAGTGGTAGTCATTAGCTAGTTCCAGTGATTGTTGTTGGGTAGTAGTCTCTTTATCTGTGGTTCCTAGTTTCTGTCTTTTAATGAGACCGCTATCAGTTTCAGTAGTTGGAGATATAGAAACTGTTCCCTGAGTTGGATCAGGCATTAAAGTGACTATGTCTTGATCCATACTGGCGGTTTCCACTTTGTCAGAATTTTCGAATAAGTCGATATATTTGGTAGCTGTTTCATTTGGAACTTGGACAATCTGCATATCTAGATTATCCATAGTATTAATAACTTTAACTTCGTTATTAGGTAATTGAAGTCCTAATAAATTAGCACCACCAATTAATTCAGCAGTTTTAGTAGCTTCGGCTTCTCCAAAATCCGGATTAGCTTTGTAGTGAATAATTAATGTTGTTTGATTTTTATTAAATAAGTCAGCTGTAGTTTTAAAACAATTATCTCCAATACCTTCTGGCGCACAGGTTAATGAATCTGGAAGTAAGAGGATTTTATCTAATTTTGCACCTGTTTCA
>CAYTXH010000030.1:11156-11705 GCA_964441115.1 uncultured Gammaproteobacteria bacterium
CACTAGGATAGATCTTTATTTGATGAATTTGAGAAGTAAATAGCTGGAATTTATTAACTTGTTTGGTATCTCCATTTTGATAATTAACCCACTGCCAATCAGTAGAAGAGATAGAATCGTTATCACCGATTTTGATTGGACATTGATCGTCGATTTGAATCCAAAATGAATTGGCATTTTGACTCGCTTTTAATCTTGTCCATAAGGTATATGATCCTGATTGATTAACATAAATCTCTTGAATGGTGGCTGGAGGTAATCGATCTAAATTAGTACTACAACTAACGGGATCTTGAGCTTTAACTTCTGAAATTAATGGATCTAAAATTCCAGTTTGAGGTTTGCCAAATTGGAAATATCCTTGACAGTGAAGCCATTCAGTTTTTTTATAACCGGGCGTACAACCATCAGCGCGTACCCATGATCCAACAGAATATGTTGTTGAATCTTCAGTTTGATAAACTTTTCCATCTAATTCGACACGATCGACAAAAAGATTTCGATCTTCTTTGCCATACTCATAAAAATCATTTGGGTAGGCAATGCTAA
>CAYTXH010000031.1:0-11138 GCA_964441115.1 uncultured Gammaproteobacteria bacterium
CTACTCCTCCAGTTAATTTAGCTAATCTTTCCTGTAACTTTTCTTTATCAAAATCAGAATCAGTCTTAGTTATCTCATTTCGAATTTGACCAACCCGAGCTTTGATAGCAGCTTTATCACCTTTACCATCAACTATTAATGTTGAATCTTTTGTCGAAGTTACTCGACCAGCTCGACCTAAATCTGAAACCTCAACTGAATCTAATTTTCGTCCAGTATCTTCTGAAATTACAGTCGCTCCTGTTAAAGTTGCAATATCTTGTAACATTGCTTTTCGTCGATCCCCAAAACCTGGAGCACCAACTGCTAATACTTGGAAGGTACCTCGTAATTTATTCAAAACCAATGTTGCTAAAGCTTCAGCTTCAATCTCTTCAGCAATAATCACTAAAGTTTTAGACACTTGAACAAACTTCTCTAAGAACGGTAACAACTCTTGCATAGAAGAAATCTTTTTATCAGTTACTAATAAATAAGGATCAACCAAAGTGGATTCCATTTTCTCTTGATCGGTTACTAAATAGGCGGAGCTATAACCCTTGTCAAAGATCATTCCTTCTTTGTAATCAACTGACATCATCATTGTTTTTGATTCTTCAACAGTGATCACCCCATCTTTTCCAACTTTATCAATTGCATCAGCAATCAATTTTCCAATCTGTTTGTCAGCTGCTGAAATAGTCGCAATCTGTTCTACTTCCATATTAGTTTTAATCGGTCGTGATATCTTTTTAATATAGTCAACGACTTTAGATTTCGCATCCTCAAGCTCTCTTCTTAAACGCATTGGATCATATCCTGCTGCGACCAATTTCAAACCTTCATTAACAATTGCTTGAGCTAAAACAGTCGCTGTAGTTGTACCATCACCAGCCACATCATTAGTTTTAGAAGCAGCTTCTTTAATTAATTGAGCTCCCATATTTTCAAAAGGATCTTCTAATTGAATCTCTTTAGCAACAGTTACTCCATCGTGAACGACTAGTGGAGAACCCCATTTCTTATCGATCGCTACATTTCGACCTTTTGGACCTAAAGTAGTTGCCACTGCATCAGCTAATTGGTTAACACCATCTAATAATTTTTGTCGTGCTTCAGTATCAAACTTTAATATTTTTGCCATAAATTAATCCTCAATTACCGCCATTAAATCTTCAAATTTTACTAACTTGTACTCAATACCATGAATTTTAATATCGTCTCCACCCCATTTTTTATACACAACTCGATCACCTAAACTAACTGGAGCTCCATATTCTCGACCATCGATTACTAAAGCTGCACCAATTGCCACAACTTTACCTTGTGCAGGTTTCTCTTGTGCTGACTCTGGTAAAACAATTCCGGAAGCAGTTGTTGTTTCTCCTGATTCTGGAGACACTAAAATATAGCCGGAGAGAGGAACAATTCCAATTTTCTTTACTTCTGACTTTGCCATAATACGTGCTTATTTTATTCGTGGCTGAAAAGAAAGTCAAGATAAGCCTAGATCAAAATACTCATTGACAGCATTTAATCAAATAAGTAGACTCATATAAGGGTTTTTCATATTGAAAATAGAACAGCCTGAGATTGAAACATCACTCTTAAAAAACGCTACTTCAGATTCTTCGTTTGTTATTAATCCTGTTAATGATTTACACCTAATTATTTCTAATCTAAGACTTCTGCATAGCCCTCCACAAATCGATTTAGACCAAGAACTTTATCAAATAATTCAAAAAATTAATCCTCAATATCAACCACCCTCCCCAGAAATTTTAAAAATCGCGACACTAACTCTGATCGATCAATTAAGAGACTATCTCCAAGACAAGCCCACTCAGCCCTTAGTTGAACAACTAAATAAACAATTAAAAATCCCCACGACATCAGCGAAAGTGGAAGATCTCGATTCACCAGTTAGCGCCTATCTTTATGATATAAAAACTTTTTTAAAAACAAAGCCTTTTGACACTACTCAACTTCCTCAATTCTGGACCGAAAAAAATTACGAGAAAAATCTCAGACCTTGGATCTATACTAATAATCGCCTTCGCCCTAAAATGTCCGGCAGTACTTCTATAGCTTAAACAAACGACATTTAGATAAAAATTCCGATTCCACAGGGTTACGATAATCTATTGGATGAAAAAACAACTGTCCCTTATCAATTCGCTCATCACCTCGTGGGGAGCTCATGATTTTTAATTGCCAATATCTGGCTACAGATTCTAAATAATCGGTTAGATACCATCCCGGAACTCTTGCTCCTTGAGGATTTTTCTTAGGTTTATATACACCCACCCAATTTGGCAACCAATCAAACACCCATTGATTTGCTGCTAAAAATTTATAATAAGATTGTCGTCTTTGCCAAACTACCTCTGACTGGAGGATCTCATGCGCTAAATAAACAGAAGAATTCTCCAACGCTAAATGCCCCCCATCAATCCAAACATTTAAACAGATCTTATGTGCAGAGCCTTCATCATTTTGATTGGGTAATCGCCGCCAACCAGTTAATTCAATTAAAAGTATCCCTACTAAACGACTTAGCCACATTCGACCGGGTTTAGTAATTACAAATAAATCAATATCATCAGTTCGATCAACATTATTCCGAGCCAATCCTCCTGACACTCCCACAACTTCTATCCAAGGAATCAACTTTAATAATCTAGCCGCCATTTTAGCTCTCGGCCAAAACTGACTAGAGACAATAGCTCTTTTTTGTCGTAACCGAACTAACCGATCTCGACCTGTTAAGTAAAAATATCCATCTTTATTACTAATTAATCCTTGCTTAATTAATCTATTTAACGACTCTTCAACTTCCATTAAATCAGCTCGTAACGCTATTAACCATTTATGAATCTCCCAACCTTTTAAAGGGAAATTAAAAATATCGCTGTAAATTATTGTTTTTAAAACTGCTTTATCGATTTTTTTCATTGACTGCTTTTGATAAACGCTAACATCTAATATAATGCCAAATATGGATCAGTCTTGGGACAGTTTATTAAGTCAGTTTGGATCAGCTATTAAAACTAATCAACCGCTTGCTCCCTATACTACTCTGCAGATCGGCGGTCCAGCAAGATACCTTTATCAAGCAACTAGCCAAGAACAATTAATTAATATTTTAAAATTTGTCAGCCAACACCAACTTCCTTATTTAGTAATCGGTGGCGGCAGCAATTTATTAATTTCTGATAAAGGATATGACGGACTAGTTATCATCAATCAACTACAAGGAATCAAATCCGAAAATTTAACAGTTACAGTTAACAGCGCTACCCCACTTCAACAATTAGTCGATTACAATATCGAACATGGATTATCCGGAACAGAACTTTTAACAGGAATTCCGGGAACAGTTGGTGGAGCTGTTTATGGCAATGCAGGAGCCTACGGGCAAACAATTAGTGATCATCTTATTTCAGTCACTGCATTCGACGGCAACCAAATAATCACTATTTCAAAAAAAGATTGCCATTTTGCTTATCGTCATAGTCAATTCAAGGAAACACACTTTACCATTTTAGAATGCATTTTCGAACTCACTCCCGCTGATAGCAGCCAATTAAAACAATTGGCAGATCAAACACTAACCAAGAGATTGCTAAAATATCCAGCTGGTATTAAATGTCCAGGTAGTTTTTTCAAAAATCTTTTAGCGGAAAACATCTCCAAAGAAACTCTTAACACTATCCCCAATATTCAAGATTTTTACGGCAAAGTCCCAGCTTGGATTTTTTTAGAGAGAGTTGATGCTAAAGGTCAGCAACTCGGTGAGATTCACATTTCTCCAAATCACGCCAATTTAATTTATAACCAAGGCAATGGAACTGCTCAAGACTTTTGGCAATTAACACATGATTTAGCAACAAAAGTGAAACAGCAATTCGGAGTAACATTAGAACCAGAAGTCCAATTTATTAATCTCCCACCAATCATTTAATCTTCTTAGTAAATAAATTTTTTGTTTGAGTTTTTAAATTGGCCGCTAACCGAATTGCATCTAAAATTTCAGCACGTAATATTGGATCATCTGGAACAGACTCTAGAGCTTTAGTTAAAGCTAACATTAATTTTGATTGCTGATCATTGATTTTTTCTAACCACTCTTGCTGTGTTGGCTGATATTTTTTTTGTTTATCTTTTTGAATCATACCTATTGAGCTGGAGTAGTTTTTTGCAGATTACCTAAAACTTGTTCAATCCCTTTAGCCGTTGTACTTAATGCTCCTTGAGCATCAGAACCATTTAAAACACTATTCAAAGCATCTTCATAATACTTAATAATATTGTCATTTAAATCTTGATCATGAGTCATCGATGCTAAATACCAAGACTGATAGCTTGGGCCCTGAGTCACAAAAGATCCAGCTTGTGGATCCTGTTCTAGTTTCGATTTCAAATCAACCCGGGAATAAGGTTGGCCAATTAATCTCTTCTGCGCTGCTGTTGTATAAAGTAATTGTTCAGTCTCTGCAGAGGTTAAAAACTTTAAAAACTTCCAAGCTTCAACTTGATTGGTTGAACTACTTGCGACCGATAATGCCCAGAAAGTTCCCCAGCCAACATTCTTGCCTGGTAACTGTGGAACTGGCACCGTTTTAAATTTTAACTGCGGATTTTTTTCTCTGATCTCTTGGATTCGCCAAGACGGTCCAAAATACATCGCTACCTGACCAGCAGCAAAGACATCTGTTGATGGACCCATACTCAAATCCCAAACCTGTCGATCTTTTTTGGTAACAAAACTAGTATAAAAATTAACCACATTTGCACCAAATTGATCATTCGGCTTTTCTAAATTGGCTCCTGATTCCTGCTTAAACAATAAACCCACAATATCGCTCCAATGATGAACATTCCCAGTAGCTCCAATTGCTGCTCCAGCTTGGATAATCCGTCCCTGTTCATCTCTCTTTGTTAAACGAACCGCCGAGCTGATAAACTCATTCCAATCTTTTGGAGGAGTTAAACCAGCTTCCGCAAACAAAGCTTCATTATAAAATAGTGCTAAACCATCGACCGCAATTGGCATCGCATACGCTTTATTATTTTTAACAAAACTATCTTTAGCAATCGGATAAAAAGTCTTGTTATACTCATCAACAGACATTACAGATCCAGGCATCTCTGAAACCATATTTAGTTTGGTAAACATCGGTAACCATGTATTGTGAATCATAAACACATCAGGCGCTTCTTCCGGTTTTCCCTCCTGCTTCGCACTCAACTTTGCTTGAACTCGACTACGATAATTTCTCGAACTTTGAAACACATAATTGATCTTCACATTAGGATTTTGTTGCTGATAAAGATCGATTGCTGGCTGAATCAAATCAGGCTGTTCCCATAAACCATAAAAAGTTAATGTCACTTGTTGATTTGAGTCAGCGGGACGCCGTCCTAAGCTCGTAATCACAAAATAGACTATTACGCTTAGTAAGACCGCCAAAATTAAAACAATTATTACAATTTTCTTCATACTACTTCTTTTAAATTATACGCTAACCAACTAAAATAGCGGCATGGGAAAGCAAAGGTCAAAAGTGACTCCTGAATCTAATCCAGAAACTCCGAAACAAAATACCTCTACCAACTCAATATGGAAAATAGCTACTTATACATTGATCATCTCTTTTGCCACTATTGGGGCCTTAATTATTGGCACCATAGCACTACTTTGGAATAAAGTTTATCCAGCGATTCAAATCGCCAATACTGATATCTCATTATTAACAACTGATCAAGCTGAACAAAGAATCGCCAGTCAAATTAATCAAAGATTAAATAAAACTTTTACCTTCCACAGTGGCAATCAAACTTTTGAACTAACACTAAACTCTAAACACATTAGTACTAATTTGCCACAAACAGTTGATAAAGCCTATCAATTAGGCCGTCAACAACTTCATTTTACCCCAACTAAATTAGATCTTGAAATCCGTTTTACAAACGAATTCGATCAATTACTCGAACAAATCGCCCATCAAATCGATCAACCAGCCATTGATGCTCAACTTAAGATCGAAGATCAAATTATTACAGTTACCCCATCACAAGTTGGAAAAATAGTTGATCAGCAATTATTAAAAAATTGGTTGACTGCCTATCTCAATGGCCAATCATTACCATCAACTGAATTACCAATTAAAACCGCATATCCTAAACTTAATTACGACACTGCTTTACAAATCAAAGCAACATTAGATCAGGTTAAACAGCAACCTTTAGAAATTAAATATGAAGAATTATCCTGGAGTTTAGATTTAGAAACATTAGTTTCGTTATTAGATTTAACATCCTCTAAATCTAAATTAGCTCAATTTAATATCAGTAACACTCCAATTATTATTACCTCAATTGACTCTCCAACCAACACACTAAGTAATTCTCAAATTGTATTAGATTCTGAAAAAGCCCAAGCTTACTTTAAGAATTTAGCGCTATCAATTGATCGTCCTGTTCAAGAGCCATTATTCCAGTTTGATGGTTCTAGAGTTACTCAGTTTCGTCCACCCTTAGACGGAAGAACTACTAATATTGCGGCTAATATTGAAGCATTAAATCAACTCATTAGCTCTAATCAGATTAAACCATTAGTTTTAAGTGTTGATACCATTGCCCCAACCAATAAACTAAGTAACGATCTTGGCATTAAGGAATTAATTGCCTCCGGAGTATCGAATTTTGCCCACTCCATTCCTAATCGTATCTATAATGTCGAACTCGCCGCCTCAAGAGTTAACGGAGTTTTAATAGCACCTGGCGAAGATTTTTCCTTCGTTAAAACCATTGGTGATATTTCAGCAGCCTCTGGATTTAAACAAGCATATGTAATTAAAAGTGGTCGAACTGTTTTAGATGATGGCGGAGGTGTCTGCCAAGTTTCTACTACCGTTTTTAGAGCGGCCTTAAATGCCGGGCTCCCAATCATTGAAAGGACTGCTCATGCTTATAGAGTCGAATATTATGAGCAAGGATTCGCTCCAGGACTTGATGCCACCATTTTTAGTCCAACAGTTGATTTTAAATTTAGAAACGATACTGCCGGTCATATCCTAGTTCAAAGTCGAGTTGTCGATACCACTTTATACATCGATTTTTATGGAACAAAAGATAACCGAGTAGTTGAAGTATCAAAACCTGTTATCACTAGCCAAACTCCTCCCTTGCCTGAAATTCGACAAGACGATCCTGGCCTAGCTCGAGGAGTAGTTAAACAAGTTGATTGGCCAGCTTGGGGAGCCAATGTCATCTTTACCCGCAAAGTCACTAAAGATGGCCAAGTTGTTATTAATGAATCATTCCGTTCCAACTACAAACCATGGCAAGCAGTTTATTTAGTTGGAACTAAGGATATTTAGCTCAATCTTCATATGCTATGATGCAAAGAGTCAAATAATTATGCGCTTTTTCATTGCTCTCGAGATACCAGAAAATAGTCAGTTACAAATCAAGGTTATCCAAAATCAATTATTAGAAATTTTCCCCAATGTTCGCCTAATTGATCACAACAAGCTCCATTTAACAATCGCTTTTTTAGATGACTTACCGGAATCTCTAACTCAACAACTTATTGAAGTTATTCATCAAGCAGTTACTGAAATTCAATCATTCGAAGTTACTCCGGCTTACATTGACGGCTTTCCAAGTTTGCACCATGCTCATATTCTTTGGATGGGCTTCAAAGGCGATATCGATAAATTATTTTTAATTAGAGAACGAATCAAGGATCATCTTTATGCCATGGGGATTCACATCGATGACCGACGCTATACACCACACATCGCGATCGGTAAAGCTAAACCATTTCAAATGACTTCAGATCAAGAAGAACATCTCCAAAGAATTGCTCAAATTCCTATTGATCCAATCAAAGTTACCTCTATCAAACTCTTTGAATCGATCCCTAATCATGGTTTACATAAACACAACACATTAGCAGAAGTAAAACTCGAAACCTCATCCGATCAAAACATCTCGTTCTAATGGTAAAATGGCGCTATGACTAAAGCTAAAATAATTCTTGGTATCGAAACCAGTTGCGACGAAACAGCTGCTGCGATTCTAATTAAAGAGGGAGAAACGATCAGTATAGTTGCAGAAAATGTCGCCTCTTCTGCCGAACTTCAAGCAAAGTGGGGAGGAGTACTCCCAGAAGAAGCTGCACGCCAACAGCTGGAATCAATCATCCCAGTAATCACTCAAACATTAAATGATGCTAATTTAAACCCAGATCAAATAGACGTCATTGCTGTTACTCAAGGACCAGGGTTAATTGGTTCTCTCCTAGTCGGGGTCGAAACAGCTAAAACTTTAAGCCTAGTTTGGAACAAGCCATTAATCCCAATTAATCATCTTATAGGACATTTCTATGCTAATTGGATATCTGATAGTAATCAAGTTACTCCTAGCTTTCCTGCTTTAGGACTACTAGTTTCTGGTGGACATACTGATTTAGTTCTATTTACCGATTATTATCAATACCAATATTTAGGTGGAACTCGAGATGATGCTGCTGGTGAATGTTTTGATAAATCAGCACGACTACTTAATCTCCCCTATCCTGGGGGTCCTAGAATTTCCAAACTAGCGGAGCAAGGAAATCCAAACAATTATCCTTTGCCAATTCCCATGTTAGATTCTAATGATCTCGACTTTTCTTTTTCTGGTTTAAAAACCGCTGTCGCCAATTTAGTCCGTCAATTTGGATCTAATCAACTTAGTGATCAACAAACTAAAGACGTTTGCGCCTCGCTCGAAAAAACAGTTATTCAGTCATTAATAAGAACTACTAAAAGAGCGTTAAATATTCATCCAGTTAAACATTTGATGATCGCTGGTGGAGTTGCCGCCAATAAGGCATTACAAACAGAATTCTCCAAAATAATTTCTCAAGAATTTCCAGATATCACTCTTCATTTACCTAATCCAAAACACTGTACTGACAATGCTGTTATGATCGCTGCTGCCGCTTTTTTCCATCCAGAAGTCGAAAACCCACTAACTGTTCAAGCCAACCCCAATTTGGAATTAGCATAAAATTTGATTCTTTCATTCATCATAACTATAATTGCCAGCATGTCTCAAAAAGAAGTTTACATAATCGGTGCAAATATATTCGATAAAGGCATTATCAGCGAAATCAGCCCCGCGGGGTTTACTATTAACGGCTATATAATTCCTAAAAATAGTGATAAGTTAGATATCTTCCGTATGTATGACCAAAGTTATTTAAATACACTTATAACGTGCTTAGTTTGTGAATCAATCACTTTTGCATCCAGCTCACAACGTCTCCGTTATATCCAACCAGATCTTTCTAAAAGATTGAATTAAATTAACAAAAAGTTTAAAATACCCTTAAAGCGTTAACTCGACTAGTCACCGAGAAGCTATCGGAAGAAATCGTAAAGAGAGTAGAACCGATCGGGTCGCCCGTTATAGCATTAATGAAGCATCAAGTTAGGGTGGTACCACGACACACGCTCGTCCCTATTTCATTGTTTAAATAACAGTGATTTAGTGAAGGCGTGTTTTTTTATGAAAAATGAACTAGGGCCATTTATCTATACCCATATGGAGAGCTGTATCATTGATATTGCTCAGAATATACCAAACATTAACGACCAAACAGTAAAAACAGATATTTCACAACACGGTGAAGTTCGACAATCAACCGCGAATCGCTTTTTACAACAAATTTTTACTGATCCTCAAATCGAAATCACATTCAGAGGTCAGTCTTTAGGTCGACGCATAAGTCTTACCGCAGAAGGATTTAGTCAAATAGGTACTGATGGGTGGTGGTCAGACGGCACATGGCAAAGAGGTCAAAATAATGGATAAAACATACAACCAATTAACAGTCGAAAAAAAGTGGTACCAAATCTGGGAAGAAGCCGGATATTTTAAACCAGAGATCAATCCAGATGGCAAACCATATACCATTGTGCTGCCACCGCCCAATGTTACTGGCAACCTTCATATTGGCCATGCCTTGATGCTCGTTATTGAAGATATTTTAGTTCGTCACCATCGAATGTTAGGGGATTCAACTTTATGGTTACCCGGAACCGATCATGCCGCAATTGCCACTCAATCTAAAGTTGAAAGCATTATTTATAAAGAAGAAGAAAAAACTCGCTATGATCTTGGGCGAGAGGAATTCTTAAAAAGAGTCAATGATTTTGCCCAACAAAGTCATAACAACATTGTTTCTCAAATCAAATCAATGGGTGCATCTGTTGACTGGTCGAGGGAAGCTTATACCTTAGATGAAGATCGTAATTTTGCGGTTAGAACCGCCTTCAAACAAATGTATGATGATGGTTTAATTTATCGTGGTGAAACAATTGTTAATTGGGATCCTAAACTTCAAACTACGGTTTCTGATGATGAGATTGAATGGAAAGACGAAACTACCAGCTTTTATTATCTTCAATATGGACCATTTGTCATCGCCACTGCTCGGCCAGAAACTAAATTCGGTGATAAGTATGTTGTTATGCATCCAGCCGATCCTCGATATGCTGAATTTGAACATGGCCAACAAATAGAACTCGAATGGATCAATGGGCCCATTAAAGCAACAATCATTAAAGACGAAGCTATCGATATGGAATTTGGAACAGGAGTCATGACTATTACTCCATGGCACGACAAAACTGATTATGAAATCGCTCAACGCCATAATTTAGATTCTCAACAAATCATCGATTTCAATGGCAAACTACTTCCAATTGCCGAAGAATTTGCTGGACTACATATCAAAAAAGCTCGTCCATTAATTATTGAAAAACTCAATCAAAAAGGTTTAGTTGTTAAAACTGAAGAAAATCATCCTCACCGAATCGCCACCAATTACCGCGGGAATGGCGTCATCGAACCTCAGATCAAAAAACAATGGTTAGTCGATGTTAATAAAGAATTTATCTTAAAGCATTCAGAGATTGACGGTATTCCATCCGGATCACTCGTTTCTCTAAAAGGCTTAATGAGTCACGTTGTTGAATCTGCACAAATAAGTTGCCTTGTTGCAAATTCCAACTCTCAGATCAAAATTATAGTGGTGTCCTGAGTTTTTGCAAATTTTCAAGAGAAATTCATGAATCCCAACCTCAATGCAGAGATAGTCG
>CAYTXH010000032.1:0-6557 GCA_964441115.1 uncultured Gammaproteobacteria bacterium
TAACGCTGTAGATTGTAGATAATTTCTAAAATTCATAATTATTGGTAATTTTACTTTAATCATCACACGATCTCAAATAGGCATAATTTGAAACTAGCTTTAAGGAGGTATATAATTGCCACCATGACTGAGTTACCAGTTTTAATAGAGGATTTTCAATCACAAATTGATTCATTTCGAACCGAAGCTACTAAGCATGGTCGAACTAATAATAGGGAACCTTATTTATGGGGTCCTCAAAGCTATTATCAGACCTTAGAAAATTCTCCTGAAGCTAAAGTCATAATAGGAAGTGATTTTAAGATTCCAAATTCAGATCTTTATGAAGTACCGTTAATGCTTAAATCTTGGCCCCCAAAACGTTTCGAAGGATTTGGGGAGATCGCGTTATTGGATTTCGATTTAATGCTAGATAATAAAGGGAATTTAAGGGCGATTAATAAAATGGTTGCTTTACTTGCAAATGAAGAGGTTGATCCTGATTGTATTTTTAAAGCCAGATATCATTTTGGAACTGACCGCCATATTGCTAGACTAGATTGGATTTCAAGAATAGCGACAGATAGACCCAAAGTTAGTTTTAAATATGCTAGAAACAGTGCGGAAGAATTAAGATTACCTTTCCTTTATGATTTAGATACAGTTCAAGTCGTAAATGGACTGGTGAAAGCTAAACTACCTCTTTTTGTTAAACCCTATCCTCCAAAACCACAAAGACGAGAATCATTTTTTGATTAATCAAAAAAGTTTTGTTCTTTGAGCAGTTTTACTGCTGGGATAGCCCAAGGGGAATAAAAACTTGGATTTGCTTGGATATCTTTTAAGAATTCATTCTTATCCATCCATTTATATCCATAACCAACTTCGTCGTTTAAACTTAGTGGTCCATTATACTCACCGGTTAAAATCGCACAGTGCTCGTTTTCGCAAAGATCACCATACTCAGCATAATAATCGAACATTCCATAATTTTTTAAGTCAACATGATCGATATTATATTCGCGTTGTAGACAGCGCAAAGTAGATTCTTCTAAGGTTTCATCAGTACCATCTGGTCGATGTAATGGATGGGTTGCACCAGTAACATCCCAAATATCATCAAAGACTTTGTGTTTGCGTTTTTGGAGTAAAACTTCACCTTTATTGTTATATAGCAAAACAGAAATGGCTAAATGACGATGCCCTTTACCGGTGTGACCCACTGACTTGGGAATATACTCTCCTTTAAATTCGCCTTTATCATCAACCGCTAAAATAATTTGATCATCTTGACTCATATTAGTGACCTCCAAATAGGGTTACCATTCCCCAGATAGTTATTATACCTAAAATCAAAATTAATGCTTCAATCATAGCTATTTGGCGTTTTTCTTCGTTATGAATTTCAGGGATTAAATCTGACAAAGCGATATAGATAAAGAAACCGGCTGTAACTGCTAAAAAGGCTGGTAATAATGGTTCAATTACATCACCTAAAATAAATGTTAGGACTGCCCCGGCAACAGCCGCTAAAGCAGATAATAAATTGATTAATAAAACTTTCTTTCTTTTAACTCCTCTATTTAAGAGAATCGCAAAATCACCGATTTCTTGTGGAATCTCATGAGCTGCAACGGCAATGGTAGTGACTAAACCAACAGCCGGATTAACTAAATAAGTTCCAGCAATAGCAACACCATCAATAAAATTATGAACGCTATCACCAATGGCAACTAGTGCCACAATTGAATGGTTCTTATCTTCTGGATGATCATGATGATGATGGAACCAATGAATAAATCTTTCAAGTAAAAAGAAGCTGACGATACCAACTACTACCCAAAAGAATAAATCTGAGTGTAAGGATTCTTCAAATGCTTCAGGCAAAAGATCAAAAAATGCCGCTCCCAATAATGCTCCCGCTGCATAGGCTGATAGAAAATGAGCAAACTTTAATGCAAATTGCTCTTTAATAACTAAAATAATTCCTCCAATCAAAGAAATAATACTGCCTAAAGTAACTAAGAAGATAATATTTATTAAATCATTCATACAACTCAGTTGCGTTAACAACTGATAAACATTCTATCTTAAGCTGATAAAAAAATAAACCCCTATATATTGTTTACATAAAACTCCTCTTTTATAATCGGTCCATGAGTTTTAAAGAATTAGTCGATAATAATTTTAAAGGTCTCAAAGCTGAAGCATTAAATGATTTGTTTGGATACTTAGTTACAGAGCTCCCAACTGATGGATATCAAAAAAGGACTAATAGTAGTACATTTCGGTTTGGAAAAGTTTATCAGTTTGAAAATCCTTACTACTTCATAGTTTATAAAGGATTAAGTAGATTATTAAATAGAGCACAAATTACAAATAGCTTTAAGAGATGGCTGCGAACCGCTTATGTTCAAACATATCGTCTGGGATTTGGTAGTGCTTTTGACGGGACTAATCCTCTCGGATCTCATCTACTTCGGGCAACCGAAATTGATTTTCCTATCAAAGGTGGGATTTTTAACCCATCGAGAGCATTTAATATTGAGAAAAATGCTTATCGTCAATTTATGGATCACTACTTAGTTTTGGAGGAGTTATCTTATCAACGATCATTAATTAAAGATGTTGTTGGATCAAATTCGGATATTGAGACAATCGGTACATCACCTAAATACTTAAATCCATTGAGAAGAAGAAGAGCTATTTGGAGAGCAGAATTTAAAGCAAGAAATAACAGCGATATCGAAGCCCCATTATTTTTTACTAATTAAATTGATTTTGAGCTGATTCAACTCCATTTTCTAAAAGCAGATCGAGAATATCAGCTATTTGTTTAGTGATGTGTTTAATTTTTGATTTTTCATCAGAATCGAATTTATTTAAAACAAACTTTTCGACTACAAAACCATTACCCTCTTTTTCACTTAATAAAGATTTTTCAGTACCAATACCTAAACGTACTCGAATAAATTTATCTGTTTTAAGACAATCAATAATTGACTCAACCCCATGATGTCCTGCTGCCGCTCCTCCAAGACGAATTTTTAATTTACCAACAGTAATATCTAAATCATCATGCAAAATAATAATATCTTCTGGATTAATTTGGTAATATTTGGCAACCGCAGCAACAGCTAAACCGGAGTTATTCATATAAGTTTGAGGTTTAATCAATAATAGCTTGTCGTCAGCAGCTGGCAGCTGGCAGCTAATCTCACCAATTAGAGATTTAAAATCCTTATTAAATGACCAAAATTTATTGGACTCTGTAACTGATAATTTATCGGCAACATAATGATCAAGCAAATCAAAACCTAAGTTATGACGGGTACCGTTATATTTATCTTCGGGATTTCCTAAACCAACAATTAATTTCATAATTACTTTTTTATTAAGAATTCAATGAGATTTTTTTGTCTTTGTTCAAATTCTGATAGATTTGATTTTGCTAAATCTGATCCTCTCATATCAGCAATAGTAAATAGAACTAAGTCATCAAAAACTTCAGGTCTTTGAGTATTTAATCTTTGAAGGGCGCTCTCGACTCCTTCGGTTAGAGATAATTCTGCGGCTTGATGTCCATAGTCATGATCTCTGACCATCGCTAAAACAAAAGCTGTTTGATCAGATGTTAGTGACAGTTTTTGCTGATATTGAGCAACTCTGCGAGCACCTTCAGCTTCGTGTCCCGGACATTTGGCTGATCCATCAGGGAGATAAATAATAGTGACATCTTTACCGATATCGTGCATTAAAGAGACGATTATTAATAATTGCCTAATTGTTAGATTATCTATTTTTTGATTAAGTCTTTCCTCTACTCGGACACGTACTTCTTCTGATAAATCGGACAATACAGAAGAACCTGATAAAATCAATTCCATTTCAGCAACTACCCGGACGGTATGAGAGAAAACATCTTGTTTTAAATGCCAGGGACCGTTTTCTACAACTTGTTTTAGATTATAAATATCGGGGAGTAAGTCCTGATAAAATCCAGAATTTAATTTTTCAGAGCTGAATTCTTCAATATTGAAATTAGTTGCCATAAATTGATTATAACTTATTGAATTAACTTTAATTGCTGACGGGCGGCGGCTTCAGCTTCATCAGTCAAGCTAACCATACCGTAGACACCATCAAATCCTGGTTCAATTGAGATCTGCCCTTGTCGGATGGCCTGAATAACTTCAACGACAGCTGAACCACCAGCCATTCCTACCATATCTAATGGAATTCGAGTCAGAATATCAATCTCTGGACCGATGGTGGAAACCATCTGCTGATAGAGTTGAGGGACCTTTTTACTAGCAACACTAACTCCCAAGCTCAAGGCAATAACTTCCTCTAACTGAACTAAGGATCTATATCCCGGTCTTTTACTAAATGTTTTAGATTTAATCAGACCATTCTCTTCAAATAATTCTAGTGACTCAATCGATCTAGTTGCTAACTCTTCAATTCGTTGTGCCACACCGATAGTTAAAGTTTTATGACAAAGCGGACACTCCTCTCCATATTTGATAACTTCTTCTGGAGATCGAACCATATTACATTTTCGATGTCCTGAGTAATGATATTTTCCTTCTTCAGGGAAAAATTCTATAGTCGAGATAATATTTTGATTTTGTAAATCATCATATAACTCGTCATAACTTAAATGACCGCCAAACTCTGTAGCTTCTCGTCCAAGTCGGGCTAATGAATGTGGATCAGAAAAACTAACAATCGACTTACCATCTAAATCGGGAACTCGCCAGTTCATTTGGGGATCGCTCGAAATTCCAGTTTCTACTGCATGAATCTGCGAGCTAAATTTTCCGAAACATTCAGCAAAGAAATCAAAACCGCCTTTATCACCATACATACCAAACCAAGGAGTCCAGATGTGCGCTGGAATAATAATCGCTTTTGGACATGAATTAAAAGTAATATCACAAAAATCGATTACTGACATTCCTAAAACTGGTCGTCCATCTGAAGCCAATTTTGCTTTTCGAAGAATAAGATTTTCCGATAATTTTTCTGCTGCTTGGATTGATGGGAGCAACACTAATAAATGAATCCGTCGTAATTTTCCAGATTGAGAATAGATACAAGCAACTTCGGTTGTTAAGATAAATCCAGTTCGTTTTGTTAACTGATCAGCTTCTTTCAGATGATGAATACCATCTCCTCGATCATGTAATTTTAATTTAATCTGCTTTAACCATTCTGGATGGAGACAATCACCTGTGCCTAATAAATCAATTCCTTTATATCCTGCCCAAAGGGCTAAGTTATCAATTGTTAGTTGAGGAGAACAAGCTTGAGCAAAAGGTGAATGAATATGTAAATCAGCAATATATGACATGGACAGATTTTAGCATAATAACTATTAATCACGAATAATAATTATGATAATATTTCTGTCGTGCCAAATATTGAATCCGATATATTTAAAGATCATCGCATCGCCGAAATTCATGGAATAAAAGATGTGGGGATTATTTCAGATAAAAAAAGATTGCAGTTTCTAATGGATCGACTAGCCGACCGTTTAGGACTAACAATTGTAAAAAGAATGATCTATCAATTCCAGCCAATCGGTTTAAGCGGTGTCTACGTAGTCAGTGAATCTCATCTAGCAATCCATACTTGGCCAGAACATAAATATGCTCATATTGATGCGTTTACTTGTTCACCGGATACTTCAATGTCAAAACTAAGATCTGTCTTGGTTCATGAACTACCGGCTGAAAAATATACTATCAGAAAAATCAAATACGATTGACAAATTTTAGTCAAAGATTAATACTTGGAAGTATGGCGACCATTTCATCAGAAGAAAAAACATTGGCACTACTAGCCCACCTAGGTGGATTAAGTGGCTACATAATTCCATTTGGAGGTATTTTAGTACCGTTAATCATCTGGCAAGTTAAAAAAGAAACTATGCCATTTGTAGTGGAAGAATCAAAGGAATCACTTAATTTCCAAATCAGCATGGTTATTTACAGTATTATTTCAGCAATTTTAATATTTGTTTTAGTAGGGTTCTTTTTATTATTAGTACTTCAAGTAGCCAATGTAATTTTATGTATATTAGCTGCAGTAAAAGCTAATTCAGGCGAACATTATAAATATCCTTTTACTATCCGCTTTATAAAATAAATTAACCTTTTTTGTACTGAAGAGTGTACATCTCTTTTAATTCTTTAACTGTAGTTGCATCCTCAGCTTTTTTATCACCTTCACGAACACGAACTAACCGAGGAAATCTCAATGCATATCCTGGATCTTCTTCAGTTTTTCCAGCAGTATGAATTGGAGATTTAGTAATTTCATCAGCTAATATTTCAACAACTATTTCAGGTTGGACCCAGACACTTGGTTCAATCAATGACTGGACTCGTGGGGGCCGATGATCGACTTTGATTTTGTCTGCTCGGGCATGAATTTCCCGCCACTCGTCATCTGTTAAACCAGTGCCGATTTTAGCGACAGTGACAAACTCATCTTTGTCAGCATCATATATACCGACTAATAAAGCACCCGCTCCAAATTCTGCCCGCTTTCCCCGACCGAAGATATAG
>CAYTXH010000032.1:6567-9592 GCA_964441115.1 uncultured Gammaproteobacteria bacterium
TTTGAGGCATCGGACCTTCTTGAGCATCAACAACTAATAAAACACAATCAATGGTGTCTTTTAATTCCCCATTAGAATGTTTTTTCATCTTGACCCAATTAAAATTTCTAGCCCCGGCTTCATATAAGGAGTCAACTCTTTTAAGAATCAAACCTTCAAGACCTTTAGTCAAAGCATCGTTAAAATAGAGTTGAACATCATCAGCTGTTTCGACAACCCGACCAGTATTTTTAATTAAAATATCATCTTCGGCAATAACCTCACTTAATAACTTCATTCGATCAACTAGCGGAGTATCGACTGTTGATTTGCCATTTAAATACATAATGTCAAAAACAAAAGCTTTCAAAGGAATCTCCGCTGCTACTTCATCTACACCATGTTTACGACGACGTTTTGATGTTTCTTGAAAAGGTAAGAACTCTTCTGAAGTTGGGTTAAAAGCAATGGCTTCAGAATCTAAAATAATTGACTCAGCAGTAATTTGATTTAGAACAGCTTTAACTAAATCAGGATACATGTCAGTTGTTTCCTCTAAATTTCGCGAGAAGAATCGAACATTTTTACCCTGTTTATGAATTTGAACTCGCATCCCATCATACTTTTCTTGAATATGAACTTTACCTGAAAATTTATCTAAAATTGATTGTGGATCAGTGATTCGTTCACATAATTGAGAGCGAATTGGCCGTCCAACAATAACATCTAACTTTTCAACCCCATTTAACCCATCTTTCCATAAAGTCTGACCGATTAATCCAAGATCAGAAACTTTGTTATATGCGCCCTCTAATAATTTACGTTTGGATTTATCACCTAACTTAAGTTGGGCAAAGGCATCTAAAATAGTTGGATCGCCAATTCCTAAACGACTTTGACCGAGGGGAACACGGACTAAGTGCTTTGCCTCTACTCCACTAACTGATTGGAGTAAATTAGTTAAAGTACTAATTTTGTTTTCAATTGTTCCCTCTCCTTTAAACTGTGAAATTTTTTGAAGTTGTTCAAAAACGTCTTGAACTGTTAACCGACTAGTTTTTGAATTAATTAAATCTTGAGCTACAGTGCCAAGATCACCAGCTTTTGCAAAAAGTTTTAAAACATCCTCTTTGTCATTACCAGCAACTCGAGCAATTGCTGCGGCAACTGATTTTTCAGCCATTCCGATTTCTGTTGGTTCATAAAAAGGAGCGATTCGACCTTGAAGTAAATAGGAAACCAATGGAACTTCAGTTGCATCTACATCAGCAAAAACTTTCGAAAGAATATCGATTAAAGATAATCTACTTGAGGTGGCTTCGAGTTGTTCGAAATAATCAGCTAGTTCAAAGAAATGCATCATCCCGATTGTACTTTAACTGGGCAAAGCTGACAATCCAAGTTTAAAATGCTAAAATGTGCCTGCAAAAAGATTATGAGTAAATTCGAAGCAGAGTTTGGACCATTATTATCAAAAAGAAATCCAATTGAAATAGCCGCTAATCAATTGGGGCCATTTGCTTATTTATTAGGATATAGTGCCGAAAAATGTTTTGATGAAATCAGAGATCAAAAACTAACAGATGAAATTGCTAAAAAGATTTGGATTGCTCGAGAAGAGATTAAAGATATTGATAAATTAACAGGATTAACCAATAAAAACCAATTTGATCGTAACTTAGAACGACGAGTTGAGGAATCTGCTCGTTTACCTTTAAACGAACGATCTCCGATTGCGGTATCGTTCTCAGATATTAACGGAATGAAAGCGTATAATACTCGATTTGGTCATGATTATACCGATGAAATAATTCGGTTTATGGCTAATTTAATGGCTTCTAATTACCGTGACTATGATGTGATTGCCCGACGTTCTGGTGATGAGTTTCTAGCACTACAGCCTCACGCGGATATTCAGATAGCAATGAATTCTGCTTTACGCAGTCAAGTGACAATTAAAGATAATACTCCTCAACTAGCTCGTTATTTGGGTCGTCAATTAAATCAAGAAATCACAGACTTAGATTTATCATTAAGCATTGGAGTAACTGAATTAGATTACTTTAATAATGATAGTGCTGATCAGATTACAAAAAGAGCTGGTTCTGCTATGTATACAGCAAAAACACTAGTTCATGCAGATTCTGATATTCAAGCCATTGGTTTATCTAAATCTACGGACAATGAATCTGGTTCAGTAACAATGGCATTTACTTATATGAAAAAAGATTGTCGACCAGAGATGTTGCCTGAATTAATGCAGGAAGTTGGATTCTTTATTAAAAAACATCGACGTGCATGGATATTAGATCAAATACCTAGTGTAAGGAGTGCATCAATGGCACATCTCGCATCAAATTATGAATATCTTAGTAAAGAAGAATTAGATCGTTTATATGATCGAATTAATAAACCTACTGATTCTAGACCCAATGAATATCACTAATCGTGGTATGATAATCTGTAGTTAAAGTTATGGATAATCCAGAAATATTCAGTAAACCACCACTTCCTAATCAATACGAGGGAAAATCAAATCAAGAATTAATTAATACTATCGATCAAAAGGATAGAAAAATCGCGGAATTGGAGGAATTAGCGTATAAAGATACATTGACCGGGGCATATAGCCGAATTGTTCGAGATGATCAATTATCGAGGATGGTTGCCAATGCTGAACGATCAGAACGGGTTAATCCAAGAAATATTCATACTGAAAAAGAATCTTCTCCAAAAGAGGTAAAGACTCCAATGGTTATGAGTTTAGATCTAAATAAATTCAAAAAATTAAATGATAAATATGGACATCAAGTTGGTGATGAAGCCCTTAAGTTTCTAAGTAAATTATCAAAAGAGATATTAAGATCTGAAGATTTCTTTTGCAGAGTTGGTGGTGATGAATTCCAAATCTTGTTTAACACCTTAAATCCTGCTCAAGCAGCTGCAGTCTGCAATAGATTACAAGAAGCATATTCAAAATGGTCTCATGAATTAACACCAATTCATCAGAATGATTATCCAACTGTTAGCTTTGGATTATCCGTTT
>CAYTXH010000032.1:9602-10782 GCA_964441115.1 uncultured Gammaproteobacteria bacterium
TTGGCAAAAAGGTCTAACCCCTGAAGAACTGATCAGACGTTCTGATGTCGCTAGTTACGTCGCTAAAAGAAATAATATCGAGGTCGTAGAATGGTCTCCTATGATTCAAGAAGAATATGATCGACAAAAATTAACTGAAAAAGAAAAGCCAGTTGAAAGATAATTATTTAAGAACATAAACCGCTTTTTTGGTCCCACCGGTTTTTTTAACTAGTCCTTTATCTTTCAAAAACTTCATTTCTCTTAATACAGTATCATCTGAGAAATCAGGAAATACTTTTCGAAAGTCAGAATTTTTCATCTCTTTGTAGCGATGTAAGTATTCAATAATCATCATCTGTCGTTCGTTTAGTTGGATCTGTTCACCAAGCTGATCTTTAACTCTAGCATCTGCTGATATTCTCTGGACTCGTTCTTTAACTCGATTAAATTCAACAGCTACTGCTTTTATAAAGTATTCTAACCAAGGTGTTAAATCACGTTCATGAGTATCAATAACTAATTGATTCGAGACTGTTTGCAATGTTGTGTAGTATTCGAGTGGGTTGGCATCATAATACTCCTCCAGTGAAAAGAATTTTCTAATATCATAACCATCCAAAAACATTAAAAGTGTAGCAACTGCACGCGCAGTGCGACCATTACCTTCAACAAAAGGATGGATTCGAGCTATTTCATAATGGACAATACCGGCTTTTAAAACTGGGTGTAGTTCGCGACCTTCAGGAGAATTCAACCAATTTAAAAGATCTTCCATTAGATATGGCACTTCAACAGCTGGGGGAGGTGTGTAAGAAATTGCCCCAGTTTGACTATTTCGGACTACGACTTGTCTCAATCGATAACTACCTAAGTAATCTGGTGAGACTAATCTCTCGACTGTTAAGCGATGAATATCAAAGATAATATCCTCAGTAAAAGTATAGGCACTCCCTGGTTGAATTGACTCAGCTGCTGCGCCAATATATTTTAAAACATTGCGATAATTTAAAACTTCTTGAATATCTCGATCTCTAGCAAAAACTTCTCGACCATCTAAAATATCTTTAACTTCTACTTGAATCTCTCTTCCCTCTGTTCAAGATCTATTTGTAGAGTCAAGAAGACTTTTAATTACGTGGTTCGTTTCTACCCCTCAAATAAACATAATTATATACAAATAACAATTAATTTTATTGTA
>CAYTXH010000033.1:0-2163 GCA_964441115.1 uncultured Gammaproteobacteria bacterium
CTATAGGTCTAGTAACGCGAGTTTTGCGGATTCATACTTACTTCGGTTTAGTCGCAACGACCCCACTAAGGGTAAAGTTGATAACTCCTTCCTCTAATCCAATATTAGATAAACTGATTTCTGATATATCTGTTTGTTGTTTTAAATTAGCAACAAAGGAGGCTAAATCTTGATTGGAAGTGGAGGATCCTAATATTCTGAACTCTAAAAAGTTATTAGGACGGGTCTCAATACTAATAGATTTGAATTTAGTATTAGCCGGAACTTGTCCCGCAACTAAATCTAGTGTGTCGGCGTAACTGGATGAATAACTCAAATTTTTACTAATTGTTTCTAGTTTAAATTGAGTTTGACGAATTAAAGCTTCGTCACCTTGAAGACTTTGAACAAATGGTAACTTTTGTTCTTGAATCTCTTCTTTAAGATCAGCTAGTCGACTATCGTAGGAAAAGCGGAGAGCAAACGTTCCGAGTACTACCATTTCGACTAGAACTAAGATCACTCGGCCGTAAGAAAGAACCCATTTAATAAATTGAGCGGAGAGCTTAGGCGCATTACCCTGTGGGTAGAGTAGATTGACTTTAATACTTGTAACTTTGGGCGGAGCAGTTTTTTTAGCCATAGGCAAATAGCTGCAAAAATCAGCTATAACCTGATTTTAAACTAACCGAGCGTTTGATGCTACTTGTAATAGCTTATTTAGAAGGAGTTAAAAGGTGTGAAAGTCGACTTTTGAGTCGAGATGCTTTGTTAGCATGAATTAAATGAGTTTTAGCAGCTTTGTCTAAAGCACTAAAAACATTAGATAAGTTCTCAGCGCCTGGTTGACGTCGAGCTGTTTTAACTAATTTTTTAAGATTTTCTTTAATTACCCGATTGTGTTCGGTGATTCGTCGATCTTTTCGTAATTTCTTTTTTGCTGACTTAATTAATGGCATATGGTGCGTATTGTAACATAGAGGTTGTTTAGCTTCAAGCATTGAATGTAAAATAGGTTTAAGGATAAATTGATTATAGTTACGGTCATTTTAACTTCAGATTTCCCTAATTAATTATGGTTAAAAGTTTGTTAGCAATTTTAAATTCACGTCAAACCAGCATTTTATCTGGTGCAACGATCTTAATGGTGACGGTTTTTATGTCTCGATTTTTGGGATTGATTCGAGATCGTTTACTAATGCATCAGTTTGATACAACACAAGCAGCAGTATTTTTTGCAGCTTTCAGATTGCCGGATTTAATGTTTCAGCTCTTAATCTTTGGAGCATTAAGTGTGGCTTTTATCCCAGTATTTACAGATGTTTTGCATAATAAGGGTGAAAAAGCAGCTTTTGAGTTTGCAGCGAATATTTTGAATTTAGCTTTAGTTTTGTTTGGAATTGTTGCAATCTTTGCTTTTATTTTTGTTGCTCAGTTAAATAGTTTATTAGTTCCTGGATTTTCAGGTCCTCAAAAGCAAATTACTGATGATTTGACCCGAATTATGTTGATGGGACAGATATTATTAGTGATTGGTTCTTTCTTTGTGGGAATATCTCAATCTTTTCAAAGATTTATTATTCCAGCTTTAGCACCGCTTTTTTATAACTTGGGAATTGTGATTGGTATTGCTTTTCTAGCGCCAGAAATGGGTATTGCTGGTCCAGCTCTGGGGGTGGTGATTGGAGCTGCGATGCATGCTTTGATTCAACTTCCGTTAGTTAATTCCTTAGGTTTTAGATATCGCTTCTCCTTTGATTTCCTAAATTCCGGAGTTCGTGAAGTAGTTAAGATGATGAGTGCTCGAAATTTGGGATTAGCAGTTGAACAGATTAATGATGCGATTAGTTTGGCGTTAGCATCTTTAGTTTCATATTCTTCAGTAACGTTATTAACTTTTGCCCAACATCTACAGTTTGTACCAATTGGTTTGTTTGGGGCAACAATGGCTCAAGCAGCGTTACCTATTTTATCGAATGCTAAAGCTAAGGGTGAGATGGAAGAGTTTAAAGGCATCTTATTAACGACAATGCATCAGATTTTGTTTTTGACTTTGCCGATGGCGGCGATATTGGTAGTACTGAGAATCCCAGTGGTCCGGTTAGTTTTCGGAGCATCTCAATTCGATTGGATCGATACTGTTTTGACTGGTAGAACAGTGGCTTATTTGGCACTTTCAGTAGC